>DATGJS010000098.1:0-2777 GCA_035295025.1 Bradyrhizobium sp. | reverse complement strand
TGCCGATGCTGTCGCTTGACAACGCCTTTGCCGAAGAGGACGTCACCGATTTCCTCGGCCGCATCGAACGCTTTTTAAAGCTGCCCGACGACAAGATCGATTTCTCCGCCGAGCCGAAGATCGACGGTCTGTCGATGTCGCTGCGTTACGAAAAGGGTGAGCTGGTCACGGCGGCGACCCGCGGCGATGGCGCGGAGGGTGAAGATGTCACCGCCAATATCCGCACATTGGAAGACGTGCCGAAAAAATTGAAAGGCCGTAAACTGCCCGAGATCTGCGAGGTTCGTGGCGAGGTCTACATGACCAAGAAGGCGTTTCTCGCGCTCAACGAGCGGCAGAAAGCCGACGGCGGCACGGTCTTCGCCAATCCGCGCAATTCGGCCGCCGGCTCGTTGCGGCAAAAGGATCCGTTGGTCACGGCCTCGCGGCCGCTCGGTTTTTTCGCCTATGCCTGGGGCGAAATGGCGGAGATGCCGGCCGACACGCAATCCGGCATGATCGCCTGGTTCGAGCATTGCGGCTTCAGGACCAATCCGCTCACCAAAACCTGCCGCTCGGTCGAGCAGTTGATCGCGTTTCACCGCGGAATCGAGCAACAGCGCTCTCATCTCGATTACGATATCGACGGCGTCGTCTATAAGGTCGATCGGCTGGATTGGCAGGAGCGGCTCGGCTTCGTGTCGCGCACGCCGCGTTGGGCGATCGCGCATAAATTTCCGGCCGAGCGCGCCACCACCGTGCTGCGCGATATTGAAATTCAAGTTGGGCGCACCGGCTCGTTCACCCCGGTCGGCAAATTGGAGCCGATCGGTGTCGGCGGCGTCATCGTACAGAATGTCACGCTGCATAACGAAGATTATATCAAGGGAATCGGCGGTGACGGCGAGGAGCTGCGTGAGGGCCGCGACATCCGGATCGGCGACACGGTGGTGATCCAACGCGCCGGCGACGTGATTCCGCAAATTGTTGACGTTTTGATCGACAAGCGGCCGCGAGATGCCAAACCCTATCACTTTCCCAGGAAATGCCCGTGTCCGCTGCGCACCGATGTGGTGCGCGAGGAAACCGCCACCGGCGAGGAAGGTTCGCGCGCCCGCTGCACCGGCGAATTCGCCTGTCCATTCCAGAAAATCGAACATTTGAAATTATTCGCCTCGCGCCGTGCCTTCGACATCGAAGGACTCGGCGAAAAGCAGATCGCGTTCTTCTACGAACAAGAATGGGTGAGGGAGCCGGCCGACATTTTCACGCTGCAAAAGCGTAACGCCAAACTCAAACTCGAAGAAATCGAAGGCTATGGCGAAACCTCGGTGCGCAATCTCTTTGCCGCCATCGAGGAGCGGCGGCGCATTGCGCTGGAGCGTTTCATCTATGCGCTCGGCATGCGTCATGTCGGCGAGACCACGGCGCTTGCACTGGCGCGCGGTTATGGCTCGTGGGAAGCGTTCCACGACGCCTGCGTGAAAGTGGCGAGCGGCGACCAGGAGGCCATCGCTGAAATGGACGCGCTCGACCAGATCGGCGACACGGTAATCATGAGCATCAAGGCCTATTTCGGCGAAAGCCATAACCGCGGCATTGTCGAGCGGTTGACCAAAGAGGTGACGATCCTCGATGCCGAGAAGCCGAAGAGCCATTCGGCGATCGCCGGCAAGATTGTGGTTTTCACAGGCTCGCTTGAGAAAATGACGCGCGACGAGGCCAAGGCGATGGCCGAACGTCTCGGCGCCAAGGCGGCCGGTTCGGTGTCGAAGAAAACGGATTATGTCGTCGCCGGTCCGGGTGCGGGCTCTAAGCTCGCGGAAGCCAAGAAGCACGGCGTTGCGGTTTTAACCGAGGACGAGTGGCTGAAGCTTGTCGGAGAGTGAGAATGTGCTCCCTCTCCCCGCATTGCGGGGAGAAATGAAGAAATTCGCCACGTGGTGAATGGTCCATAAGCGCTGGATTGCTTCGCTTTCGCTCGCAATGACGGCAGGTAATCGTCATTGCGAGGAACGTGAGCTCCGAAGCAATCCAGATTTCCAGCGCGATATTGGATACCCCGCTTTCGCGGGGTACGACGTCTGTTGCTACACCGACATCGGCGCGGTCGCTTCATCGAGCCAAGCCTTGGTGGCGTCATCGACATGGCCGCGCACGGCATGCCGCACCCGCGCGTGATAATCGTTGAGCCAGAGGAGTTCGTTGGCCGTCAGCATGTTCAGATCAATCAGGCGACGGTCGATCGGCGCCAGCGTGAGCGTCTCGAACGCGTTGACCGGCTTTTCGGCGCCGGCGATATCGGCGGCGACGACCAATTCCAGATTTTCGATGCGAATGCCAAAGGCATCGGTTTTATAATAGCCGGGCTCGTTGGAGAGAATCATGCCGCGCTTGAGCGGCGCGGTGCCGAGTTTCGAGATGCGCGCCGGGCCTTCATGCACCGAAAGATAACTACCGACGCCGTGGCCGGTGCCGTGCTCGAAATCGAGGCCGGCCTGCCACAAAAATTGCCGCGCAAGCGTGTCGAGCTGCGCGCCGGTGGTGCCGTCCGGAAACAGCGCGCGCGCGATCGCGATGTGGCCGCGCAGCACGCGGGTGAAGCGGTCGCGCATTTCGTCGGTCGGCTCGCCGATCGCGATGGTGCGGGTGACGTCGGTGGTGCCGTCTTCATATTGCGCGCCGGAATCGATCAACAAGAGATCGCCGCGCGCGATGCGGCGGTTGCTCTTGCGGGTGACGCGATAGTGCACGATGGCGCCGTTCGGCCCGGTGCCGGAAATCGTCGGGAACGACAC
>DATGJS010000097.1:0-3091 GCA_035295025.1 Bradyrhizobium sp. | reverse complement strand
CGTGCTCCATCGCGAGCCACCCACTTTCACGAACTTCGGAAAGTCATGGGCTACTCACAAACCTATTGATTCTCGTACCGCTTTATCGATCTGAAGTCCCTGAGCGAATTCGCCGCCCGCGGTGCAGGGACTTCAGATCGGTGGTACTAGTGTGATGCCTCGGCCTTCCGATCGCGGCGGGAAGCCGGTCGAAACCGTCCCGCGGGCAGGCGATGGGCGCACGCACCGTCACGGCGTAAGATTTCGACGGGTAGGGCGCGGCGGCGTGCTGCGGGTTCGAACCTAAGAATCCCGCCGCGCCGATCGCGGCCGCAAAGGGCGCAGCGGCAAAATTGCCGGGGAAGGCGCCATTGGCCGGAAAGTCCCTGGCGTCGTCACGGCCGTCAAAGAAGAAAAAGCTCGACGTATTGCCGTAACGCACGAGGGGTTCGCCCCATATTTGCGGAGGCAGGTTCAGCCGACACCAAGATCGCACCCGAGGCGAAGATCGCAAGCAGCACAGGCAGCACAGGCAGCATCGCGCGGGTCGGAGCGTTCCTCACCAGGCCACTCCCCACGGCTTGGCCGTGCCCCAATCGCCCTTCCATCCCGCCAGCTTGCCGCCTCGAAATTGCAGGTAGAGCCCATCGCTTCGCATCGACAACGCACTTCCCTTGACGTTGGGCAAAGCCAGAAAAAGTTCCTCGCCGGGACGGCCGCGCACATAATTCAAAGGCACGCCGAGCGCCACGGAGGCTTCGCCGGCGCTCATGCCGAACATCAGCGCGCCATTCGACGACAAAGTGGGCGAGCCGGCGATGGCGCCGACCGGCGCGAAAAGGATACCCGCCAACAGAAGCGCGACCGCAATCCAGCGCCCATGCCGGCCTTCTGTCATAAGGCTGTCGCGTTTCGACATTCGTTCGCGCCGATCCCTCACCGTTTGCCATGCGACGGGCTTGCAAACATGGAATCGATGTTAGAATCAAAGACGCGGCGGCACAATGATATGAATCCGAAATCCGCAAGGCCGCTGCTTGACAAGCCGGTGGGCCTATTTAGAACGGCCTTGTGGGTTTTGAAGGCGTTCATCGGCACGGCGGTGGCCGGACGTTTTCGGATCGTTGAATTAAAACTTTCAACGGCGAAGCCCGCTCTCAAAGACCAGCGCGATCCACCGAGGCTCTCAAAAAGGAGCCTCCAACCTCATGAGCTTCGAGGACGCGCCGTCGATGAGACAGGATCAGTGGAAGTCGCAAATTCTTCTGGAATGGGATCGTTGGCTCGAAGCCCAGCCGATCGACCCTTCCGCGCCGACCGCGCGCGACACCTTGAAATTCTTTTGCGAGCTTCAGGACAAGCGTTCCCCGCTGTTGAATTTCAGGCCGGGACGGCGCGACAAATGGCAAATCATCCACGCCTGGCTGCACCATGCGGGGCGGGTGCCCGATTGATCGGCGGCTTTCCGGGAACTTTTAACGCCCGATCCGGCGCCATGGGGCCGCGAAATGTTCTATAGCGTTTTCGAGCGAAGTGGATACCGGTTCGCGTGAGGAAAACGCGTCAAAACAATAACCTAAAGCGCGATGAGATTTGGTTGAATCGTCATCGCGCTTTAATTCTTTGATTGAGCATGATCTTTTCGGAAAACCGCTTCACACTTTTCCGGATCATGCTCTAAAGCTTCGGTTCTGATTCAATCAGAACCGAAAATGCTCTAGGGGAACGAAAAACGGCCGGGTCAACGCGCCGTAAAATTCGCAAAATCTGAGCGAATGGGCGAGAAAATTGGCATAGGCCAGCTTGGCCAATTCGCCCTGAATCTCGATCGCCTCCTCGAACGAGCGCGCCGTCATCCATCGCTCGATCAGCGATCGGCCGGCCAGCCAGGATTGTCGCGCATCATCCGCATAGGTCTGTACGACGCTTTGAACGCCGATCGTATTCGAGGACGGCACGGCGCCGGCGGAACGGGGTTCCGGAAGCAGAACCTCGCCGCGCAGAGAGACATCGGCGGAGCCGCTCGCCGCCGCTTCGACCGAAGTGGCGCGAGAGGCGATATGATCTTGATCGGCCGGCTTGAGATCAGCCGGCGGCTCGCCTGTGGCGTTTCGCTGATCCGTTTTCCGATTGCGCTGCCGCGGCTTGGCGCCGGACTTATCCTGAGGCGTTGTCGGCATGATTGAACTCCGTGACAGCATGCGGTGTTGAAGGGACGGAACCCGGATCCAGGAAAAATTGCGCCCCTGCGTCCGGGAAGTGAGCCCTCGTCAGGTCGCCCCATCGACATCCTCGCCGATCTCCGCAAGCGAAGCCCGCAGTTCGGCCACCACTTGGTTGTAATATTCGTTCAAGCGCTGGGAACTGTGCAGTTGCGTTTGCAGGCCACCCGGAGGCGGCGTGGTGTCAACGGGATCGGTGGCGATCGGTTCGATGACGGCAGGTAAATCGTTTTCCGGCTTCAATGGGGAACCATGACGGACCATTTGACTCACTCACATGATTAAGCGCGCTGGACCGCCTCATGAAGGGAGCCGTTTGCGGGATTTATGGGGCGCTTCCTTGCCGCTTCGATGGTGGAACGAGGCCAAACCGAGGGCGGCCGGCTCGCGTGGGGCCCGTGCCGAGCGAAAAAAGAAAGCCGCCCTTCAAGGAGCGGCTTTCATATCAACCTTCGCTTTGCGCGTGCGCGGCAAAGCCTTAGAAAAGCGCCTTAACCACTCGCCTCGCATTTTTTCATGAATGAATTTTTGGCCGCGCCCGCGAGCGGCTTGCCGTCGGCGCTCACCGCCTTAGTGGCGCAGTTATCGGTCATGCATTTCTTCATGAACGAGGTCTTGGCCGCGCCGGCCAATGGCTTGCCATCCTTGCCCATCGCCTTGCTCTCGCAGCTTTCCTGCGCCAGCGCGACGCCGCCGGTCAGGGCGACAATCATTCCAGCCAACATGATTTTTCGAAACATTTGTCTCTCCTAAAGCATGATGAAGTTAGGTTCGTCTATATCCTGAGTTTGCCAAGTAGCTTGCGCATTCTTCGAGCGTGAAGAGCCGGAGAGCCTCGCCGATGGCGGCGCAAACAGCGTCGACAGTTCGTGCGGCAGCTTTGCGCAGGA
>DATGJS010000096.1:0-22573 GCA_035295025.1 Bradyrhizobium sp. | reverse complement strand
AAACCCGTCATCTGGTGTCGGGCGTGGTCGCCGGAATCGGCGGTTACGGTAATTCGTTCGGCGTGCCGACTGTGGGTGGGCAGGTCCGCTTTCACACCCGCTACGACGGCAACATCCTCGTCAATGCGATGGCGGTGGGGCTCGCCGACACCGACAAGATTTTCTACGCGGCGGCGTCGGGCGTGAACATGCCGATCGTCTACCTCGGCTCCAAGACCGGCCGCGACGGCATTCACGGCGCCTCGATGGCGTCGGCCGAATTCGACGATGATTCCGCCGAGAAACGCCCGACGGTACAGGTCGGCGATCCCTTCGCCGAAAAATTGTTGCTGGAAGCCTGTCTTGAAATCATGGCCGCCGATTGCGTGATCGCGATTCAAGACATGGGCGCGGCCGGGTTGACCTGTTCGGCGGTCGAGATGGGTGCCAAGGGCGATCTCGGGGTTGACCTTGATCTCGACTCAGTACCGACGCGCGAAAGCGGCATGAGTGCGTATGAAATGATGCTCTCCGAAAGCCAGGAGCGCATGCTCATGGTGCTCAAGCCCGAAAAGGAAAAAGAGGCGGCGGCGATCTTCCGCAAATGGGGGCTCGATTTCGCGGTCGTCGGCCACACCACGCCGAGCAAGCGCTTCGTCGTCAAGCATGGCGGGGAGGTGATGGCCGATTTGCCGATCAAGGAATTGGGCGACGAAGCGCCGCTCTATGATCGGCCGCATGTATCATCGCCCACCTTGCCGGTCATCGCGGCGCGCGAGGTGGAGCCGCCGATTGGCATTGCGCAAGCGCTGGAGAAACTCATCGCGACGCCCGAATTGTGCTCGAAGCGTTGGGTGTGGGAGCAGTACGACCACGTCATTCTCGGCAACACCGCGCAGCGTCCCGGGGGCGACGCGGCCGTGGTTCGCGTGCAGGACGGACCCAAGGGATTGGCGCTCACCGTCGATGTCACGCCGCGTTATTGCGAGGCCGACCCCGTTGAGGGCGGCAAGCAGGCGGTGGCGGAAACCTGGCGTAACATCACCGCGGTTGGCGGGCGTCCGCTCGCCATCACCGACAATCTCAATTTCGGCAATCCGGAGCGGCCCGAAATCATGGGCCAATTCGTCGGCTGCCTGAAGGGGATTTCGGAAGCTTGTCGCGCGCTCGATTTTCCCGTCGTGTCCGGCAACGTCTCGCTCTACAACGAAACCAACGGCCGCGGCATTTTGCCGACGCCCTCGATCGGCGGTGTCGGCCTGCTCGACGATTTCACCAAATCGGCCACGCTCGCCTTCAAGGCTGAAAATGAGGCGATCCTCCTCATCGGCGACACCCATGGCTGGCTCGGCCAATCCGTTTATTTGCGCGACATTTGCGGACGCGAGGAGGGTGCCCCGCCACCGGTCGATCTCGCGGCTGAAAAGCGCAACGGCGATGTGGTCCGTGGCATGATCCATGCGGGCACCGCGACCGCGGCGCATGACGTTTCCGATGGCGGTTTGTTGATCGCGCTCACCGAAATGGCGATCGCCGGCGGCATCGGCGCACGGTTGCTGAGCTCTCCCGCCTCGATCGTGCCGCATGCGTTCTGGTTTGGCGAAGATCAGGCGCGCTATGTCGTCACCGTGCCGGCCGAGCAGGCGGGGCTGGTGCTGGCAAAGATGAAGGGCGCGGGCGTGCCCTGCGTCCGGTTAGGCGCCACCGGCGGCGACGCGATTGCCATTGCTGGCGAGGAGGCCGTTTCCGTGGCCACGCTGAGGAGCGGATTCGAGGCTTGGCTGCCGGCCTATATGGGCGGAAAGGCTTAAGGCGCTTTCCGAGTCTTGCTCAGAGCACGCGCGTCATGCCTGGAATCTTGCGTAATGCCGCGGTCGCGGTCCAACTGATGGCGAGCGTCAGTACAAAAGCAATCAGCGCTTTAAGCATCGCCGTTTCCTGTGTGACTGGCGCAAGCGAGAGTCCGAACAGCGCATATTGCACCCAGAGCATCGGCACATAGTGCACGAGGTAGATGCCAAATGAACTTTGGCGCAAGGAATCGAGGATGCTACGCCCGCCGCTGTCGAACCTGAGGAACAGCGCGAGCAGGTTGAAAGTTTGCGCGGCACTGAAAGAGGCGAAGAAGAAGGCATGGATGGTGTCCCACCATTGCGGCGGATTATTGGGATCGGCTAAGAATTCGCGCTTGTAATAGATAAGCCCGATCAGGCAGGCGTAGGTCATTATCGTGGCCGCAAGCCATGCCGGCCATCGGCGCGCGAGCTCACTGTCGTTGGATAAAAGGCTGCGGCCGTCGCGAGCCACCGACCCGACGCAGACGCCCGCGAAGAAGTAAAGCAGGTAAAGAAGAATCCTGTCCGCCTGGACCGCAAGTGGCCCCAGCGTGAACCATTGCGCGATGCCGAAATGATGGTCGAGCGGCACATAGACGACGACCGATGCGGCGAGAAACGCCCAGAAGAGGTAAACAGGGTGCTCCAGTTTCGCGGCCGACAAACGTCCAATGGCTTCAGCGGAACCGGGCGCGATCCGATAGACGGCCGCCGCGAGCATGTCGAAGGCCAGCAACACGGCGAGAAACCAGATCGGGCCGCTTTCCCAGGGGCCGACCGTTATCGTCTTCCACCAATACGCAGCGAAGCCTGAGCTGGGTCCTGAGTTGCGAAGCTCGACCGCGTAATAGGCGATCGGCATCAGGGTCACGGCGCCGACGGCGAACGGCAGGCCGAGGCGCAGCCAGCGCTCGCGAAAGAAGAGCCGAACTCCCTTGCGTTTCAGGCTCGGCCAGACGAACAGCCCGGACAAGAGAAACATCGCCGCCATGAAGAAGCTGTCGTTGAAGGTCACGACACCATCAAAGCCAAGGAAAGACTCGCGGTCGGTATGGCCGTAATAGGTGTAGGGAATCACGGCATGGTGCAGCAGCACCAGGAGAATAATAAAGGTACGGGCGCGGTCCAGCGCCGCGTTGCGCGCCATTGAGGCGGGCGCCGTCTTGATCTCTTGGTCCGCCGTCGATGTTACGATTGAGGCCATGCGGTAGCCCGACCTCAGGCCACTTCCTCGATTTTCACCTTGTCGGGATAGAAGGCGAGGTGGCCTGAAATTTCCGCCATCGCGGGAAACGGCGTCTCATAGGTCCAGATCGCATTCTCGATCGTGCTGCCATTGGCATTGATGTTGAAATAATGGGCATCCCCCTTATAGGGACAGTGCGTCACACGTTCGCTTTGCGTGAGCAGCGCCATGTTCGAATCCGTGCGCGGGATATAATTGACCGCGGGATAGCTTGCTTCCTTCAGCATCAGGGCATGGGTGGTCTCGGCAATCACCACGCCGCCCGCGGAAACGCGAACGCGCTTGGGGTTTGTCGTAATCGTGATCGGATGGTCCGGGCCGGGAAGTTTCATGATCGTCACCTTTTTGTCAGCCTGTCGGGCCGGCTGGCGCTGCCATCAACATGGCGAAATATAATGCGAGAATGCGTGACCTAGAAGGCGGTTCGCGCTAAGTTGAAACGAGCGGCTGGCCGGTCACGGTCGCCCAGGAGAGCGAACGGGAGAAATCTGGGATGCCGATGGACGCCCGCGATATCGAATCGATGATCAAGGCCGCAATTCCCGACGCCGAGGTGACGATCCGCGATTTGGCCGGCGATGGCGATCATTATGCGGCGACCGTGATCTCGGAATCGTTTCGCGGTAAATCGCGCGTTCAGCAGCACCAGATCGTCTATCAATCGCTGCGCGGGCAGATGGGCGGGGTGCTGCACGCGCTTGCCTTGCAAACCGGCGTGCCGGACTGATCAGGTTCACCTTTCTGGAACGTCACATCGGCGCGGCCAGCGCGTGAACCGAAAACAAGCCACCTTTGTCGGTCCAGGATTGCAGCGGAATCCAGCCCGTGTTGCGGGCGAGCGTCATGAAGCGGTCGATCGAGTATTTGTAGCTATTCTCGGTGTGGATGCTTTCGCCGGGTTCAAATGAGAATGTCCTGCCGAGCACCTGCGCGGTCAGCATTTTCTTGCTGACCAAGTGCATTTCGATGCGATGACGGTCGCGATTATAGATCGCGCGATGGTCGAATGCCCCGACATCGAAATCGCCGTCCAATTCGCGGTTGATTCGATGCAGCACATTGAGGTTGAAGCGCGCGGTGACGCCTGCGCAATCATTATAGGCGTCATGCAGCACGCGTTCGTCCTTCTCAAGATCGACGCCGATCACTATTCTCGCGCCTTTTCCCAGGATCTCGCGGGCGCTGGTCAGGAAAGCGCGGGCCTCGTGCGGTTCGAAATTGCCGAGCGTTGAGCCTGGAAAAAACCCGACCTTCGGCATCGCGCGGATGGCTTTGGGCAGTTCAAAGGGAGCGGTGAAATCGGCGGTGACGGGGTAGACGTTCAATCCGGGATAATCGGTGCGCAACGCTTTGGCTTGAGCGTTGAGGAAGTCGCCGGAAATATCGACGGGAACATAGGCGCCGATCGGACATTCGTCGAGCAACAGGCGGATTTTTGTGGTGGCGCCCGCGCCAAATTCCACCAGCGCGGTGCCCTTCGGAATAAAGGCTGAGATCGCTTGCCCCTGCTCGCGCAAAATCGCGAGCTCCGTGCGTGTCGGATAATATTCGGGCAACCGTGTGATTTGCTCGAACAGCTCGGAGCCCGCGGCGTCGTAGAAATATTTGGGCGAAAGCCGTTTCGGAGCTTGCGACAGATCCTCGATCACGTCGCGGGCAAAGGCCGAGATCGGTTCGTCCCGAGGCACTTCGGCCAAAGCGGTGGCGCGCACGTTCATGGCGGTCTCCGAAAACGCGCTTTTCCGCGCGGTGTTTGATAATTAGCTGACGTAATCGGCGAGGCGCAGCCCCGTGAATTGCCAGCGGTGATGCGGGTAAAAGAAGTTGCGGTAGGTGAGGCGGCTGTGACCGTCCGGCGTCGCCAGCGACGAGCCGCGCAGCACCAACTGATTGACCATGAACTTGCCGTTATACTCGCCGAGCGCGCCCTCGGCCGCCCGATAGCCGGGGTAGGGCGAATAGGCGCTGCGGGTCCATTGCCAGACGATACCAAAGGCATCGTTGAGGTGACCGGCGCGCGCGGCCACCTCCCATTCCATTTCGGTCGGCAAATGTTTGCCGCGCCAGCGCGCAAAGGCGTCCGCCTCATAATAGCTGATATGGCAGACCGCATCGTTCGGATCGACCGGTTTCAATCCGGCGAGCGTCATGAGGTGCCATTTGCCGTCGATCTCGCGCCAATGGCCGGGCGCCTGCCATCCTTCAGCGCGCGCGGCGGCAAAACCGTCCATCAGCCAGAGCGCGGCCGTCGTGTAACCGCCATCCGCCATGAAGGCGAGCCATTCACCGTTGGTGACGAGGTTGCGCGCCAGGCGGACCGGACCGACCAGCGAGCGATGGGCCGGTTTTTCATTATCGAAATGAAAGCCGTCGCCGGCATGTCCAATGCTGTGGATGCCCTCGTTCAGATTGATCCACTCCTCGCCCGAACGCGTGGAGACAGGGAAACGCCAGCAAGGATCGTAGGCGGGCGAAATCGGATTCCGCGCAAAGGCGTGCAGGATGTCGGTCAGCATCAGCTCTTGATGCTGTTGTTCGTGATTGAGGCCGACCTCGATCAGAGGCGCGATCGTGGCGAGTTTTTCGCCGGCTGCCTCACGGAAGAATGCCACGACCGCCGCATCGACATGGCGCCGGTAGGCCGTGATCTCATCGGTGCTCGGCCGGGTCAGATCGCCGCGCCGATGCCGGGCGTGACGTGGACCGGCGGCGACATAATAGGAATTGAACAGGAAGGCGTAGTCGGGATGGTAAGGCTTATATCCCGCGCAGTGCTCGCCAAGCAGAAATTGCTCGAAAAACCAAGTGGTATGGGCGCGGTGCCATTTCGTGGGGCTGGCGTCCGGCATGGATTGGATCAGCTGATCCTCGGGGCTCAAAAACGCCGCGCGGCGTTCGGTTTCATTCCGTACCGTAAGAAACGATTCCGCCAAGCTTTCGGCGAGGCGGCCAGACCCATCGATCAAGAAGGAGCGGGGCGCGCGCGCGGCTACTGGATTCGTCACTGGCGTCTCCGGTTCGATAAAGAGAACGTTGGCCCGCGGACGGGGTTCCCGAGCATGGCTTATCCTGGGAATGGCTTGTCCTAGATAAGGGTTCCCGTCTGGTAAAAAAGCCTCCCAAATACGCCTGTAGCCTCAAACTTGTTACCTACCGGGGCCGTCTGTCACCCTCCTAAAGCGGTTTTTCCGGCAGAGCGCTCGCGGCAATTTGCTTTGGATATCCAAGCCTTTGGGGTACATATAGGGGAATCGAGGGGTAAATCGGTCCAATCGCTGGAAAACCCAATTCTTGCGTGGGTGCCTCGCCCCGCCCAAAAGGGAAAGAATATGAGCATCGAGCAATTCATCGCCAACGAAGTGAAGTCGAACGACGTCGTGCTGTTCATGAAAGGCACGCCGCAGTTTCCGCAGTGCGGCTTCTCGGGACAGGTCGTTCAGATTCTCGACCACATCGGGGTCGGCTATAAAGGTCTCAACGTCCTTGAATCCGCCGATTTGCGCAACGGCATCAAGACCTATTCGAACTGGCCGACCATCCCGCAGCTTTACGTCAAGGGCGAGTTCGTCGGGGGTTGCGACATCGTCCGCGAGATGTTCCAGGCCGGCGAATTGCAGCAGCTTTTCGCCGATAAGGGCGTGGCGGTCTCGACCACCGCTTGAATGTGGTTGAGCGCGTGACGGCCGCAGAAAGCCGCTACGCTTCCCGCACGATCTCGCGCACGTGGTTCACCGTTTCCTCGATCATGGCGGCCGTGACGTCCAGATGCGTGCAGGCGCGGATGCGGCCGTCCATGGTCGCAAGCAGCACGCCGCGTTTGTGCAAAGCGGCGACCATGGTGTCGGCGCTGACGCCCGCGCCATCGGGGCGGAAGAACACGAGATTGGTTTCGGGCGCTTGCACTTCGATGCCCTGAATTTGCGCCAATCCCCGCGCCAGCGCCCGTGCATTGGCGTGATCTTCCGCCAGCCGGTCGACATGATGATCGAGCGCGTAAGTGCAGGCGGCGGCGCAAATGCCGGCTTGGCGCATCGAACCGCCGAGCCGCTGTTTCCAACGCCAGACCTCGTCAATGAAGTCGCGTGTGCCGGCGATGACAGCGCCGACCGGCGCGCCCAAGCCCTTTGAAAAATCGATCCAGGTCGAATCCCATCCCGTGGTCATGTCGCGCGCGCTGATGCCGGTGGCAACCGTGGCGTTCAGCAGCCTGGCGCCGTCCATATGGGTAGCGAGGCCGTTGGCTTTGGCGATTTTGACGATCTCATCGAGGTCGGCTTTCTTCCAGATCGTGCCTCCGCCGATATTGGCGGTTTGCTCGGCGCTCACCAGTGTCTGCGGCGGTTGATAGCGCGTGCGCGGGTGAAGCGCGGCGCGGAATGTCTCGGGCGTGAACTGCCCGTCGGGGCCCGGTAACGGCGTGATCTGAAATCCACCGAGCGCGGCATGGGCGCCGCCTTCGCGAGCGATGATATGGGCGGTGGCTTGCGCGAGGATTTCCTCGCCCGGCCGGCAATGCACGAGCGTCGCTGTCACATTGCACATGGTGCCGGAGGGCAGGAACACTGCGGCTTCCTTACCCATCAGTTCGGCCACGCGGTCGCAGAGCAGGTTGACGGAGGGATCATCGCCGATCTGCTCGTCGCCGACTTCGGCGCGCGCCATCGCCTCGCGCATCCCTGCCGTCGGGCGGGTTTGGGTGTCCGACAATAGGTTGACTCGGATCGGAGGCGCTTTGGGATCAGGGCGGGCGGGGGTGTAGGTCATGGCGCAGACTCTCTCTGTGACGTCTTAATCGGGACAATCATACCCACGCAAAAAGACCCCGGCTTTGCCGGGGTCTTTGATTGCGGCCAAGGCGGCCGATCACATCAGCGCGAATAGAATTCGACGATCAGATGCGGCTCCATCTGCACCGCGAACGGCACATCCGACAGAGCGGGAACGCGGACGAATTTCGCGGTCATCTTGCCATGATCGACTTCCAGGAAATCCGGCACGTCGCGCTCGGCAAGCTGGCTTGCCTCAAGCACATGAGTGAGCTGCTTGGAGGATTCCTTGACCTCGACGAGGTCGCCGACCTTAAGCTTGTAGCTTGAGATGTTGACCTTGCGGCCGTTCACCTTGACGTGGCCGTGATTGATGAACTGGCGCGCGGCGAACATGGTGGAGACGAATTTGGCGCGATAGATCACGGTATCGAGGCGGCGCTCGAGCAGGCCGATCAGGTTTTCGCCGGTATCGCCCTTCATCCGGCCGGCCTCGACATAAATGCCGTGGAACTGGCGTTCGCTGATATTGGCGTAATAGCCTTTGAGCTTTTGCTTGGCGCGCAACTGCACGCCGAAATCGGAGAGCTTGCCCTTGCGGCGCTGGCCGTGCTGGCCGGGGCCATATTCCCGGCGGTTTACGGGGCTCTTAGGGCGACCCCAGATGTTCTGGCCCATCCGGCGATCGATCTTGTATTTCGCCTCACTACGCTTTGTCATCGCGTCCTCTTTGCATTGGGTTTGAGGAAACGCGCCCTCCTATGCTCCGGGATTCCCCGGTGCCGACAGGTCCGCCCCTAAAGCTTGGTTAAGGGATGAACCGCGGGTCGCGAAACGCATCGCGGGCCGAAAATGGCCCGCGAGCAGGCGGTTTCTAGGCAGAAACGGCTGGACTGTCAATGCAAAGGGCTAGAGCATGATCCGGAAAACCGCTTCACACTTTTCCGGATCATGCTCTAGCGTTTTCAGACCGATGGAGCCAGTAATTCGGCCGAAATCTCGGTGTTGAGAACCTGTTCCAGGCGGGTCAGGACCCGCGCGATGACCGCCGCGTCCGTAATCCGGTGATCCCAGCGGAGGATCACATGGATGCGCCGATCCGGCCCGGCCGTCCCATAGCTCAGGAGAAATGGCCCTGGGCTTGTGGCGTACAGCTCGCCGGGGCCGTAAGCGGCGACCGAGGTGACCCCGAAACTTCCGAAATTATTGGCGCGCATGCGTCCGACATTAAGACCGATCAGCCAGCTCATACGGCGCAAGGGCCAGGGCAGGCGGGAGGCCATGAGAATTTTCCGGAACGAGGGGATTTCCTCAAGCGGCGCATTTTTGGCGCGCCTGATTTGGGCATCGATGTCGGCGAGCGAGCGTTCGTCCGGCGCGGAAACCTTTTCAGGAAGAATATATTCATCGCCGTCCTCGGTCCGCGCCACCGCGACCATGGCGATGCTGCGCGGCAATTCAAAGAAATGCGGCCATGGCAATTTGACGTAAAGCCTGCGCAGTACCGGCTCTTCTCTTGCGACCAGCGCAAAGGCCTTGACGAAGGCGGCGGCCCAGCCGGGCCGGTAGGCGGCCTTCGCGCGCGCTTCCAGGTAGGGGCCGACATCGATCGTGCGCGAGAGCGAGATGAACGGCACCGGCATCGACGCCTGCATGAGTTCGATAATGAAACGGCGCGGCAATGAGATTTTTCGTGTCGTTCCGCGCATCGTTTCGCTTCGCTTCCCTGAGAGCATGAGATCAGCCGTTACCCGCTGAACATGGCATGAACCATCTGGCCCGAGGCTGAATTTCTGCGCAAGGGTTTAGTGGGGAGGTTTATGAAAACCATGCAAAATATTGATTTCAAATGGTGATTATTGATCTCGCGATTTGACCTGCTCAAATGGTAGAAATATAATATATTTCTACCATAAAGAAAGCCATGTAAGAGAACGCCATGCATCTGAATATCAAAAACGACGAAGCCCATCAGCTTGCGACTGAGCTCGCCAATTTGACCGGCGAAAGCTTGACCTCGGCCGTTACGCTCGCTTTGCGGGAGCGATTGGCGCGTGAGCGTCGACGTCCCGATCGCATCGCGGCACAATTGATGAGGATCGGAAGCCGGTATGCCGCATTGGCCGACACCGGACGTAGCCCAGATGAAATCCTCGGTTATGACGACCACGGACTGCCGACGTGATCGTCATCGACACCTCCGCTGTCATCGCTATCTTTCGCCAGGAAGAGGACGCCGAGGATTATGCCCGGCACATCGCCGGCGACGATGATCCCATCATGTCGGCCGCCAATCTGGTGGAGATATCAATTGTTCTCCGCGGGTTGAAAAAGATTGCCCCAGAAAAAGCGGAGCGATGGCTTGACGAATTCATGAAAGCTGCGGGTGTTCGGATCGAGCTGGTGACGCCGGATCAGGTGCGCGCGGCTCGTTCGGCACATCTGCGATTTGGCAAAGGGACCGGGCATAGCGCGGCGCTCAACTATGGCGATTGCTTTTCCTACGCGCTGGCAAAGACAATGGACGCGCCCTTACTCTGCAAAGGGAATGATTTTTCACTCATTGACATTCGTATCCTGTAGGCGGTGGCTTGTAGCCCGGTTGCGTACTGGGCGACTGAGCTCACACCGGCACACGCCCTCCGAAAAACGGCATCAAGGCCGCGCTCATGGCGTGCCGCCGCCCCGAGGTGAAGACCATCGTGGCACCGGCCTCGCTGGTCGCACCAAGGGGCATATTCAGAAGGGTCGCCACCCGCCTTGCGATCGCCGGCGCCGGATCGATCCAATCGACCGGCCAGGGCGCAAGCCGCGCCAAGCGATCCAGCAACAACGGGTAGTGCGTGCAGGCAAGAACGATCGTGTCGGTCCGCGCCACGATATTCTCGCCTGCGCCGACAAAGCAGGGCTTGAGCTCGGCTGAGATCGCCTCGTCGCTGACGCTGCCGCCACTCAACGCGGTTTCGGCGAGGGAAGCCAGTTCCACTGAGCCCACCAGCGTCACTTCACAGTCTTGCGCGAAATTGCGGATCAGGGCCTTGGTGTATTCACGTTTCACGGTGGCTTTGGTACCGAGCACCGAGACACGTTTGGTCTTTGAACTGGCGCAAGCCGGTTTGATCGCCGGCACCGTGCCGACGAACGGCACCGTATAGGCCGCGCGCAGATGGGCCATGACCGAAACCGACATCGTGTTACAGGCGATCACGACGAGATCGGGGTGATGGGCGGCGATCAACTCCCCCATCAAGGGCACCACACGGCCGATGATGACCTCCTCGCTGTGGTGGCCGTAGGGAAAGAACGCATCATCGGCGACATAGATATAATCGGCGTCAGGCCGCGCCCGCACGACTTCGCGCAATACGGTCAGGCCGCCAAGACCGGAATCGAAAACAAGAAT
The DNA here is from genome assembly GCA_035295025.1 of Bradyrhizobium sp. Taxonomy (GTDB): domain Bacteria; phylum Pseudomonadota; class Alphaproteobacteria; order Rhizobiales; family Xanthobacteraceae; genus Bradyrhizobium. The sequence continues at coordinate 11,344 of DATGJS010000096.1, read as the reverse complement.
GGTCGGAGGGCTTTTCACGAGACAAATCGTAGCCGATCGGGGGTTACTGTTCGGTTGCTTTTGCGAGCGACTGAGCGATTGGCAGAGCGACCGATAAGCTAAAATTTGGGAATATTTCGTGGCCGGCATCGGTCTATAAGGCACCGTATCAAAGACCGCGTAAAAGCGGTCTGGCAAAGAAACATCGTTTTAGTGTTGAGGGGCGAGAGAGCGAATGATGAGGAATACGATATCGAGCTGGGGTAGCGTCGCGCGGGCGTTCCACTGGATTCTCGGCTTTACCATTCTCGGCATGCTGGCGTTCGGCTGGTGGATGAACCACATTCCGGCGCGGCCCGATCGCTTCTTCTATCGCAACATCCACGCCGACATCGGTTATGTGGTGCTGCTGCTCACGCTGGCTCGACTGATCTGGCGGACGATGAACCCGACACCGGCATTACCGGCGGATACGCCGCGCTGGCATCGGATCGCGGCCCATGTCAGTCATGGCGCGCTTTATATCGTGGTCGTTCTCGTCACCATGTTGGGCTGGGCGCATTCCGGTGCCCACACGCCGGACTATTCGAGCTGGTTCGGCCTGTTTCACGTGCCGCAGATCACCTCGCCCGATAAAGCGACGGCGGACGCCTATGAGAACAGGCACATCTTCTTTGCCTATGTGCTGCTCGCGCTCATCATCGTTCATTTGGCTGCCGCGGCCTGGCACCATTTCATCAAGCGCGACCGCGTGACGGCCCGGATGATCGACGGCGAGGCGGGCTGAGCCGGGTTTCGGCCTGCCGCCTCACGCTTCGCCGAACACGCGCTTGAAGATCGTATCGACGTGTTTGAAGTGATAGCCGAGGTCGAATTGAGTCTCGATCTCGGCATCGCTCAAGTATTTCTTGACGTCCTTGTCCTTCTTCAACAGCGGCTGGAAGTCGCCTTCGCCGCGCCACACCGGCATCGCGTTGCGCTGCACGAGCTTGTAGGCGTCCTCTCGACTCGCACCCTTTTGCGTGAGCGCGATCAGAAGCCGCTGTGAATGAACGAGCCCGCCGAGGCGGTCGAGGTTCTTCTGCATATTGGCCGGATAAACCAAGAGCTTCTCGACCAGGCCAGCGAGGCGGACCAGCGCAAAATCGAGTGTCACGGTAGCGTCGGGTCCGATCATGCGCTCGACCGAGGAGTGCGAGATATCGCGCTCATGCCAGAGCACGACATTCTCCAGCGCCGGCGTCACATAGGCGCGCACCATGCGCGACAGGCCGGTGAGATTTTCCGACAGCACCGGGTTGCGCTTGTGTGGCATCGCCGACGAGCCCTTTTGGCCTTCGGAGAAAAATTCCTCGGCCTCCAGCACTTCGGTACGCTGCAAATGACGGATTTCGGTGGCAAGACGCTCAACCGATGAAGCGATGACGCCGAGCGTTGCGAAATACATCGCGTGGCGGTCGCGCGGGATTACCTGTGTCGAGATCGGCTCGACCCGCAGGCCCATCGCTTTCGCCACATGTTCTTCCACGCGCGGATCGATCTGGGCGAAGGTGCCGACCGCGCCCGAAATCGCGCAAGTTGCGATCTCATGGCGGGCCGCGATCAGCCGTTCGCGGGCGCGGGTGAATTCGGCATAGGCGTAAGCGAGTTTCAGCCCGAAGGTGACTGGTTCGGCGTGGATGCCATGCGAGCGGCCGATGGTCGGCGTCATCTTGTGTTCGAAGGCGCGCTTCTTCAGCGCCTTGAGCAGCCGGTCGATGTCGTCGACGAGCAGATCGGCCGCGCGGGCAAGTTGCACGTTGAGACAGGTATCGAGCACGTCGGAAGAGGTCATGCCCTGGTGCACGAAGCGCGCTTCGGGGCCGACGATTTCGGCCAGATGCGTCAGGAAGGCGATGACGTCGTGCTTGGTTTCCCGCTCGATCTCGTCGATCCGCGCCACGTCGAAAATCACGTCGCGCGCCTTGGTCCAAACCGCCTTGGCGGCGTCCTTCGGGATCACGCCGAGTTCGGCCAGCGCATCGGCGGCATGCGCCTCGATCTCGAACCAGATTTTGAAGCGCGTCTGGGCCTCCCAGATCGCGGCCATTTCCGGGCGGGTGTAGCGGGATATCATCGCAAGACTCGGATGTTTAAGGGTTACGCCGCGCTTTAGCAGAGCGGGCGAGGGGTGACAAACAGTGCGCGGCTTGGCGCGTTAGACCACTTCGCCCCGCGCGGCCGCCGCCGGAGCGCGAATGGCGGAAATATTGACCTTATAGGCTTCCATCGTACCGCCCTTGAAGACGGCCGAGCCTGCGACGAAGGCATTGGCGCCGGCGGCGGCCAATTGGCCGGAAACATCCGGCCCCACGCCGCCATCCACTTCGATGTCGATCGGCCGTCCCGCGGTCATCGCCCGCAAATCCCGGATCTTGCCAAGGGCTGCGGGAATGAACGCCTGTCCGCCGAAGCCAGGATTGACCGACATCACCAGCACGAGATCGATCATATCGATCACATATTCGATCGCGGCAATCGGCGTTGCCGGATTGAGCGAGACGCCGGCCTTCTTGCCGAGCGCGCGGATCGCCTGCAACGAGCGATGCAGATGCGGGCCGGCCTCCGCATGCACCGTGATGTGATCGCAGCCTGCCTTGGCAAAGGCCTCCAGATACGGGTCACACGGCGAAATCATCAGATGTGCGTCGAAAATCTTTTTGCTGTGCGGGCGGATCGCTTTGATGACATCAGGCCCGTAGGAAATGTTGGGAACGAAATGACCGTCCATCACATCGAGGTGGATCCAGTCGGCGCCGGCGCTATCTACCGCGCGAACCTCTTCGCCGAGCCTGGAAAAATCAGAGGCCAGGATCGACGGCGCGATGACAAGGGGACGAGGCGCGAATGGCTGGGACATCTATCCCGCCTAACACGCGCGGAAATTCTGGGCAATGCGCGAGCCGCTCAGGCGGAAATTTCTGCCCGCAAGGGGCATGGATTGCCGAGCGAGCAAACCTTGCGGAATTGGGAAGACAATCATTTCATTGGCTTTTTTGTCATGGCACGGCGCTTGCTTTTTGGAATCGAAATTTTGTGAATTTGAAAGCGCCGCGTCAAAGCGGTGCTTGCCGGAGTTCTGCCATGCCTTTTCTTGCCATTGGCGCCGCCTCGGTCGCCCTGGACGCCCTCCAATCGCTGACATCCTCGGCGCCATCGTCGTCGTCGTCTCAACCGGCGGGTATTTTCGCAACGTCCTTTCCTGACGCGACCGACAGTTCCGCGGCTCCTCCGGCAAACTCGGCGGCCGCCGCCGCAGCCACCGGCAAAGGGGCGCCGCAGATTTCATCCGACAATATCAGCGCGCTGATCAATGCCCAAAGTCTGGCCTCGGCCGACTTCACCCGGGCGCTAAACGCGAACAATCCGGGCTCGGATTCTTCAACGAACCAGCCGAGCTCGGCATTCGGCACCGCGTCCTCGACCTATAATTCGATCGACCAGCTGATTCAGTCTACGGCGGTGCCGCTCGGATTCAATCCGTTTTCCGTCAGTATCTAGAAGCACAGGCCGAACTTCTATCCGAAGCGATCCCGCCACGCCGGTAGAGCTTCCGGAAAGGGCAGCGCGGTTGCCGCATGGACGCCGCGGGCGATGGCGCGAGCCACCACATTGGCCGCGACCATACCAAGCTCGGTGAGGCCGATCAGCGGATCGATCGGCCGTGCGCCGGTCGCCGCCGCAAACACCACATCGCCATCCATCGGCGCATGCACCGGGTAGATCGCGCGCGCAAATCCGGTGTGCGCGATCATGGCCAGCCGCTTGGCTTGCGATTTGGTCAACATCGCGTCGGTTACGACGACGGCGAGCGTCGTATTTTCGGCCGCGGTTGCCGCAGGCCCACCTTTGATCCGCATTTTGAGCATGTCGGCGGTGAAGGAAGCCGGCAAGCCGCGTCCGCCATATTCGCCGCCGATCTCGAAGGGCGCGGCCCAGAACCACGGCCCGTCGCCGACTGTGACTGTGCCAAGCGCATTGACCACGGCGAGCGCCGCGACCTGCGCGCCTTCGCTGGTGCGTCCCGAAGCCGAACCGACGCCGCCCTTTAAGTTCGCCGTTTGAGCGCCGAGACCGGCACCCACACTGCCAAGCGCGAAGGAAACGCCGGCGGCTTCGGCCGCCGCAAACCCGAGATCGCGATACGGCGCAAAGCGGCCCCATCGCTTGTTGCCACCATTGAGGAGATCGAAGCAGATCGCGCCCGGCACGATCGGAATAGTCGTGCCGCGAACATTCAAGCCGCGGCCTTGCTCGGCCAAAAAAGCCTGCACGCCGCCGCCCGCGTCCAATCCAAACGCGGAACCGCCGGACAGGGCGATCGCATCGATGCGCTCGACGGTATTGGCGACATCGAGCAGCGCGCCCTCGCGCGTGCCGGGCCCGCCGCCGCGCACGTCCATCGCCGCCACCGCGGGTCTGTCGAAAATCACCGCCGTGACGCCGGATGCGAGATCGTCGTCATGGGCATGACCAACGCGAACGCCTTCGATGTCGGTGAGGAGATTATTCATGGCGTCGGCCAATGAGGGTTTGTCCTGACCATTGGATTGCACCATCGGACGCGGAGTTACAACAGGTCGTTAGCAGCTACCGTCGATCTGAAGCCCCTGGTTCTTGCGAAGTCCGATCAGTCTGACCGCTCAGCGCCAATCGGATCATGCGCGCCAGATCGGATTTCCGGTAGGGCTTGGCCAGCAACAGGACGTCAGTATCGAGACGACCGTGATGCACCATGGCATCTTCGGTATAGCCGGACGTGAATAGCGTCTTCAAGGCGGGCCGCCGCAGCCGCGCGGCATCCGCCAATTGGCGGCCGTTCATTGATCCTGGCATGATGACATCGGTAAACAGCAGATCGATCCTGTCATTGTTGTCGATGATTTCCAGGGCGCCCGCCGCATTGGACGCTTCGAGCGTTGTGTAGCCGAGGCTTGCGATCTGGGTCAGCACATATTGGCGCACGAGCGCATCGTCCTCGACCACCAATATCGTCTCGCTTCCCCCTTGTGTGCTGGAGAGGGGTGGCGGTTCGGCGAAAGTATCCGGCTGTCCGGCGGTGCGCGGGAGATAAAGCTTCACCGTCGTGCCGTGGCCTTCCTCGCTATAAAGCTTGATATGGCCGTTCGACTGTTTGACGAAGCCGAACACCATGCTCAAGCCGAGGCCCGTGCCCTTGCCGACCTCCTTGGTGGTGAAGAAGGGGTCAAATACTCGATCGAGATTTGCGGCCGGAATTCCCGAGCCGGTATCGCTGACGGCGATCATGACATAGTGGCCGATGGTCACATCTCTGTTCAGAGCGACGTAGTCCTCGTCGAGATAGGCACTGCCTGTTTCGATCACGAGCTCGCCGCCAAGCGGCATGGCGTCACGGGCATTGAGCGACAGATTCAAAATCGCCGTCGAAAGCTGGTTGGGATCGACCAAAGCGGGCCAAGTTTCCGCTCTCAGCCGGGTATTGATGTGGATTTGCTCGCCAAGCGTCGGCTGTAACAGTTTAGCGGTTTCCGTCACCAATATGTTGATGTTCACTTCGCGTGGTTGCAGAGGCTGCTTGCGGGCGAAAGCCAGCAAATGTTTTGTCAGGCTGGCGCCACGTTCGGCGGCATCGTCAATCATTTTGGCGATCGCCGACATCTGCGGATCGTCCGCCACGGCATCCGACAGAATTCCGATCGTACCCGTGATGACGGTCAGGATATTGTTGAAGTCGTGCGCGACGCCGCCGGTCAATTGACCGACCGCCTCCATCTTTTGGGCCTGACGAAATTGCGCCTCGGCGGCCTCTTTTTCGGTGAGGTCGCGGCCGACGAAGAAATGCCGGCGAACCGGGTCCGACCAGGTTCCCATCCAGGTCAGGTTTACCGCGTGGCCGTTCCTGTGGAGGTAGCGGGTTTCGAAGTTGCGCATCTGGTGTCCGCGGCGCGCCGAGCGCATCTCCTGCCGCGCTTGCTCGATGTCGTCGGGATGGATAAATTCGACCGCGCTATGGCCGATCATGTCCTCAGGCCGGTGACCCAGGATTGCGATGGAGCTCGGACTGACCTGGACGAATGTACCCTTGGCGTCGGTCACCAGGATCAGATCCTGCGACGTTTCAAAGATGCGCTGCCGTTCTTCGATTTCCTGGCTGAGCGCCGCCTGGGTCTTTTTACTTTCGGTGACGTCACGCGCGATCTTGGAAGCGCCGATGATTTCCCCCGAACTCGACACCAGGGGAGAGATCGAGAGTGAAACGATCAGCGTTCGGCCGTCCTTCGTGATGCGGGAGGTTTCGTAATGGGAGATGGCCTCACCCTTGCCGACCCGGGTCAGAATGTCATGCAGCTCGGTAAGCCGCTCGGGTGGGACGATAATATCGATCCCCCGGCCAACGGCTTCAGCGGAGGAAAATCCAAACAATCGCTCCGCGGCACGATTCCAGCCAGTAACAGTGCCGTCGAGCGTTTTGGTGATGATCGCGTCGTTGGAGGATTCGACCACCGCGCTGAACAGCCGCTCCCGTTCGGTGTGATGCTGTTGCTCGGACGCGGCCTGGCGGCGCAAGGCGCGAAGCAAGCCGGACAATTGTGCTTGCAGGGCGATGTTTTCCATCAATAACACCACCAGAACGAAACAGGCGGCGCACAGCCCGTAAATCCGGCCCACGTAAAAGCCAAGATCGTAACGTCCCCCATTGAGCAGCGCCGACGAGGCGACGTCGAAAAGCCATGAGCAGACGACGACCTGGAGCCAGATATCGAGGACCGAATGCGGCCGCCGGAGCCACAAGGCAATCAGCGCCGCCAGATTGATGCACCAGATGGTGAGCGAGACGTGGAGCAAATCAGGCGCGTAGCCGCTTTCCGTGAGAAGAACCGGCAGGAAATCGTGCTTGTCGGTGGCGATGAAAATCGCGGCCATCATGGCGGCCATGACCGTCACGACGCTCCAGAAGACCGCTGCGCCGGTCGATCCTTTGACCTTGGGGCCGCCGTTCTTGTCTTTCAGAAGGGCGTAACCCAGCACGAACAGCGGAAAGCCGCCGTGCCAAACCATGTAGAGCCATGCCGTGGTTTGCGGGCCGGCATTTAGAAGCCCGCTGGCCGAGAAAAGATTCGGAAAGGTGAGGCCATGAACGACCGCGGCGATCGCGGTGAACAGATATCCGCTAGCAAGCAGCGCCAGCGCGCGCGAGCGCAGCAGCGCAAATTGCGAAAACAGAAGAATCGCGGTGATCAGGTCGTTGATGCCAAGCGCCGACTGATAGCTTGCGACAAAGGCGGGAATCTGCGGCAGGGGCAATCGGGCGAAAGGCAGCGTGCAGGCAAAGAAGATTGCTGATACACAGACGACGCCGGTGGCGATTTTGCGGTCGCGGCGCGTGGCGGGCAGCGTCGAGAGAAAAATACTGCGGTCGTCGCTTGCTTCCACCAATGTCTCCAAGCTCGCGCCTGATTTGCCATCTCAGCGGTAGGCCGAAGCGATGCTCCCGCTGCATTGTACATTATCGGCCTTCGGAGGGAATGCCGCCGGAAATTTGCAATCTCAGATCGGGCGTCGGGTGGCCGTGCACTAAAGCGCGATGAGATTTGGTCGAATCGTCATCGCGCTTTAATTCTTTGTTTGAGCATGATCTTTTCGGAAAACCGCTTCACACTTTTTCCGGATCATGCTCTAGCAAACTTATGATCGATTATGGCTTTGGTTCAGAAGTCCGCCTGACGAACTCGCGGGCTGCAATGATACCGACTTCCGACCCACCACACTCGCCGTGACCGCGTCCATCAGCTCGAAAGGCTTGAACGGCTTTTGCAGGCTCGATATGGCTCCGAGCCTCGTCGCCATGTGCAGAAAATCCGGCTGCCGTTCCGACGCCGAGCGGAATTGTTGGCCTGAAATCACGATGATCGGCATTTCCGGCCGCGACTGGTGAACGAGCTTCATCGTCTCAAAGCCGTCCATTCCCGGCATGAAGATATCGACGATGAGCAGGTCGAAACTTCTTACCTCGATCAATTGCAGGCCGGTTCGGCTGTTGTCGACGGCCTCGACCTTATGCGCCGCGCGTTCAAGCAATATTTTAATCGCTGCAAGAACCGCCCGATCGTCATCGATGACAAGAATGCTCGCCATGGGTCATCCTGATGGATCCCTCTATTCAACCCAAGGTTACATACTTTTCGACTGAGGCCAAGCCCGTGACCGGCGCCGGGGTACTCATGGTTGATGCCAGCTTACGCCCGAGCCGCACGGCCTCCAATGTGATTTGCCCGCGCCAGAGCGTTTTCCCGATGGAACTTCAGCCGCGACCGGCGCCGGTAGAAATGAAAAACGCCCCGGCGAACCGGGGCGCTTAAAGGCGATACGGAATCGGTTGCGGGCTTATGATCCCTTCGGATTGATTTCGGTATAATTGCCCTTGGCATCCCATTTATAGACGACATAGTCGATCTGCTTGATGTCGCCCTTGGCGTCGAATTCAAGCTTGCCGATCACCGTATCCCAGGCGTTGGCCTTGATCGTATCCATCACCTTTTTCGGATCGGTGGTGCCGGCTTTCGCCACGGCTTGCGACCACACCTGCATCGCCGCATAAGTGTAGAGGGTGTAGCCTTCGGGATCGATATTGTTGGCCTTGAACTTCTCGACGATGGACTTGGCGGTCGGTTTGTTGCGCGGGTCGGGGCCGAAGGTGAACAGCGTGCCTTCGCCGGCGGGACCTGTGATCGAGGCGAATTCCTTGTCGGCGAGCGCGTCGCCTGCCATCAACACTGTCTTCATTCCCTGGTCGCGCATCTGGCGCACGATCAGGCCGGATTCCTGATGGTAACCGCCGACATAGACCAGATCGATATTTTCGCGCTTCATGCGTGAGACGATCGCGGTGAAATCCTTGTCGCCCTTGTTGTAGGATTCAAACATCTTTTCCTGAAAGCCGGCCTTGTTGAGCGCCTTCTTGGTTTCGTCCGCAAGGCCTTTGCCGTAGGTGGTCTTGTCGTTGAGGATCGCGACGTTCTTGCCTTTGTAGGCTTTCGCGATGTAATCGGCGGCAACCAGGCCCTGCTGATCGTCGCGGCCGCAGACGCGCGCCACGTTCCAAAGTTTGCGTTCGGTGAACAGCGGATTGGTCGAGGCCGGGGTGATTTGCAGCACATTACCGTCGGCATAGGCTTCCGAGGCCGGGATCGACGACGACGAGCAATAGTGGCCGGCGACGAACGGGATTTTTGCGCTGGCGAATTTTTCCGCCACCGATCGCGCCTGCTTCGGATCGCAGGCATCATCGCCGACTTCGAGCGCGAGCTTCTTGCCGAGCACACCGCCTTTGGCATTGAGGTCTTTGACCGCCTGTTCGGCGCCGTTCTTCATCTGCCGGCCGAAGGCGGATTCGCCGCCGGTCATCGGGCCGGCCACAGCGATCGTAATGTCTTGCGCAAATGCCGCCGTCGATAGCGCAAGGGAGGCGCCGATGGCCAGGCCAATAAGCTTTACTGATGTCATGAGAGATCCTCGCGGGTGGTTCGCCATGGGAATTTGCCGGCAGGGTGCCGGATTCGAAAATCAAGAGCCATTGTCGGCTGAATTTGCCGCGAAGTCATCGGCAAATTTCGGGCAAACTCGTCTGGTCAGTCATTCGGTCCTTTGGACCGTCCCGGAATGACAGAAATTACCGGTGCCTTCCGCCCTCGAGATAGGCGGCGCGAATTTCGGGGCGTTGCAACAGTTCGCCTCCCGTTCCCTTCAGCGCGATCAGGCCATTGACCATGACGTAGCCGCGATGGGCGAGCCTAAGTGCGTGGTTGGCGTTTTGTTCGACGATCAGGACGGTGAGGCCGTCCTGCCGGTTCAGCGTCCGGATGGCGTCGAAAATCTGGCGCACGATCAAGGGGGCAAGCCCAAGGGAGGGTTCGTCCAGCAACAGCAGGCGAGGGCGGCTCATCAAAGCGCGGCCGATCGCCAGCATTTGCTGCTCGCCGCCCGACAAGGTGCCGCCGCGCTGGGTCAAGCGTTCCTTGAGCCGCGGAAACAGCGCCAGCACGCGCTCCAGTGCGCTTGATCGCTCGGCCTCGCTGGAATCGGTGGCGTCCGCGCCCATTTGCAGATTTTCCGCGACACTCATGCGTGGAAAAATCCGGCGGCCCTCGGGCGATTGCGCGATGCGTAAGCGCGCGACCTCGTGGGTGGCGAGCGTCGTGATGTCCCGTCCATCGAACAAGATCTGGCCGGCGCGTGCGCGCGGTTTGCCGAAAATCGTCATCATCAAAGTGGATTTGCCGGCACCATTGGCACCGATCAGCGCGACGATTTCGCCGGAACTAATGTCAAGATCGACGCCCTTCAAGGCCTCGATCTTGCCATAGGCGGCGCGGAGGTTGCGGATCGCGAGCAGGGGTTGGGTCACTTTCCGCTCTCCATGATGGCGGCAGCTTCCTCTTCGTCGGCGCCGAGATAGGCGGCGATCACCTTGGGATCGTCGCGAACCTGTTGCGGCGCGCCCTCGGCGATTTTCACGCCGTAATCCATCACCGCGATGTGGTCGGAGATTTCCATCACTACCGACATGTCGTGTTCGATCAGAAGGATCGAGGTGCCTTGGTCGCGAATCGAGAGCAGCAATTCGCTGAGCGCGGAGCTTTCACGCGCGTTCAGGCCGGCGGCGGGCTCATCAAGGCACAATAGCGCCGGCTCGGTACACATCGCGCGCGCGATTTCGAGCCGGCGCTGATCGCCGTAAGCGAGGTTGCCGGCGGCGTCGTCGGCGCGGTCCAGCAGGCCGATGCGGTCGAGCCAGCGTTTGGCCCGATCGATGGCGTCTTTCTCGGCGGTCCGATAAGAAGGCACGCCGATCAATCCGAGAAAAGTAAACCCGGAAGCCCGCATCAATGCGTTGTGTTGGGCGACCATCAGGTTTTCGAGCGCCGTCATGCCCGGAAACAGCCTGATGTTCTGAAACGTGCGCGCGACCTTGGCCTGTTTGGAAATCCGAAAATCGTTCAACCGTTCGAGCTGAATGTGACGGCCATCATCATGGGTGATGCGGATGATGCCGGAAGTCGGTTTGTAGAATCCGGTGATGCAATTGAACACCGTGGTCTTGCCGGCCCCGTTGGGGCCGATCAGGGCGGTGATCTTGTGACGCGCGGCCGCAAATGAAAGATCGTTGACGGCGACCACACCGCCAAAGCGCATTGTCAGACGATCGACATAAAGGATGGTGTCGCCGCTCATCCCAGGCCTTCCCTGGCCAATTCGGAGGAGATCGCCGTGCTTTGACGCAAGAACACGGTCGGCGCGCGGTGACCGATCAGACCGCGTGGGCGCCAGATCATCAAAAGCACCA
>DATGJS010000095.1:0-3711 GCA_035295025.1 Bradyrhizobium sp. | reverse complement strand
TCTTCCTCCTCGGCGGAGATCGCAATCGCCAACACTTCACGCTCGGACCGCATGCGACGAATTGACCTTCGGGCGGGTCATCGCTATACCGATTTAGAATTATTCTAAATCGAAGGCTGCATTGTGAAGAATTTCGCCGATTTGACCGAGCGTGAAGTGTTGGCGATTGCGATCTCCGCCGAGGAGGAAGACAGCCGCATTTTTATGAGCTTCGCGGAAGATCTGGCGGAGCGTTATCCGGAATCGGCCAAACTGTTCGAACAAATGGCGGAGGAGGAGAAGACCCATCGCCATTTGCTGCTTGAAATGTATGAAAAGCGCTTCGGCGCGAATCTGCCGCCCATTCGCCGCGACAACGTCAAGGGCTTCCTGCGGCGCCGGCCGATCTGGCTGACCAAAAATCTTTCGCTCGATGCGATCCGCAGAGAAGCCGCGACGATGGAGTTCGAAGCGGAGCGGTTCTACGTCAAAGCCGCCGAGCAGACGCAAGATGTCGGCGTTCGCCGGCTGCTCGCCGATCTCGCCGAGGCCGAAAAGGGCCACGAGCACGTTGCCGCCAAACTCACCGACAAACTTCTCACCCCCGATGTGCGCGCGGAGGAAGACAGAACCCGCCGACGCGTGTTCGTGCTGCAATATGTGCAGCCGGGCCTCGCCGGCTTGATGGACGGATCGGTATCGACCCTGGCGCCTTTATTCGCCGCCGCCTTTGCCACGCATCAAAACTGGCAGACATTTCTCGTCGGACTTGCCGCTTCGATCGGCGCCGGCATCAGCATGGGCTTTGCGGAGGCGCTGTCGGATGACGGCTCATTGACCGGGCGCGGCTCACCCTGGCTGCGCGGCGTAACCTGCGGATTGATGACGACGCTCGGCGGGCTCGGCCACACCATGCCCTATCTGGTGCCCGACCGCTGGGCCAACGCTTTTTGGATCGCAACGGGAATTGCCAGCGCCGTGGTGTTCTTCGAACTCTGGGCCATCGCCTATATCCGCGCGCGTTATATGGACACGCCGTTCCTGCAAGCCGTGTTTCAGATCGTGCTCGGCGGCGTCATTGTGCTTGGCGTCGGCATTCTCATCGGCGCGTCGTAGTCTTCCGTCATCGCGAGGAGCGTGAGCTTCGACGCGATCCAGTCCTTTTACGAATCTGGATCGCTTCGCTTGCGCTCGCGATGACGAAGGTGCGGGATCATGATTGAAATCCTACGCCGCCAATAATTCACCCACCTCATCGATCCCCGCCAGGCGATCGCCGAGCAAGAGGTCCGTGATCGCGCGCGCTGTCGCGGTATCGGCAAGGCGGAACGGGTCGGCATGGATAAGCCGATGCTCGATCACGAGCTTGGACAACAGCAAGCGGCGCGCATCGCCGCGCATCTGAAAAATCCGCGCGCCTTCCCATGCCAGCGCAACCGCGCTCGCCGCGTGATATAGAAGAGAGGTGGCGCGCCGCGCCTCGCTCTCATTTTCGCCATGAGCGGCGACCTTACGGGCAAAGCCGATGGCGGAATCGGTAAGCGTCCGCAGCCGGTCACGAAAGACGGCCGGTACGCTTGCGCTGTCATCGAGCCTTGCGTGCAGATCCGCGGCAAGGGCCGCGTCGGCGCCGTGGCGCCCGACCGCCCGTCTCAGCGCGTCGATCGCGACGATGTTGCCGGTACCTTCCCAGATCGAACCGAGATGCGCGTCGCGCAACAGCCGCGATGTGGCGAATTCCTCGATATAGCCGACGCCGCCGCGCATCTCCAAGGCATCGCCGCACACCTTGCGCGCGTCGCGGGTGGCACGGAATTTCAAGGTCGGCGTCAGAATACGCAATAGCACTGCGGCGTCCTGGCTTCCGGCCTCGGCGCGATCGAGCGCCTCGGCGGTCAAGAAACTCATCGACAAGGCCTGCTCGGTCGGAAGCCAGATCTTCATCAATTGCCGGCGCGCTAACGGCAAATCGATGATGCGGCTGCCGAATACAACGCGGTTTTTCGCGACCGTCATCGCATCGTGATAGGCGCGGCGCATCAAGGCGGTGGATTTGACGCCATTCGACAATCTTGACGAATTGACCATCTCGGCCATTTGCACGAAGCCGCGATCGAGCTTGCCGACCGCATAGGCGATGGCGCCTTCCAGTTTGATTTCACCTGATGCCATCGAACGGGTGCCGAGCTTGTCCTTCAGGCGCACGATCCGGTAATGATTGGGCGAGCCATCATCGAGATTTCGTGGCATCAAAAAAAGACCGACGCCGCGCGTGCCGGGGCCCGCTCCTTGGGGACGCGCCAACAACATCACGATGGCCGCATCCGCGTTCGAACAGAACCATTTCTCGCCATAAAGCCGCCAATGATCGCCCTCCCGCATCGCGGTCGTGGTCAGCGAGCCGACATCGGAGCCGCCTTCCTTTTCCGTCATGAATTGGCCGCCTTGGGTCAGCTTTTCCATGTCGATCTCTGTCAAGCCATCGAGATATTTTTCTTTCAATGCCTCGCTGCCGAAATTCGCTAACAGCTTGGCGCAACCGTCGGTGACATTGATCGGACAACCGAGCCCGAACTCGGCCTGATTGAACAAAAACGTAAAGGCGTGTTTGGCGGCGACGGGATATTTGTCGGGCCAGCCCAGAATGCCCTTGCGCAGCGACATCGCGTGAATACCGAACTCGCCAAAGGCGACGCGTTCGAGTTCGCGATAGGCCGGGTGATATTCGATCCATTGCACGTCGGCCCCGAAGCGGTCGCGTTGATGCAGCACCGGCACATGGCGATCGGCGAGCCTGGCGCATTCGTCGAGATGGCCGCCTGCCAAACCTCCCAGGCGGTCGAGATGCGGCTCGATATGGCGAAGTAACCGATCGGGTAAATGGATGCGCAACACATCAGCCAGCGCCGGATCGGCGCGGTAGAAATTCATGCCTGAGGTATCCGGAGCCAACAGGCCCGGCTGAGAAGCGGAATTGGCGGCGTGATTTGGCGAAGGCTGTTGCATCGATTTCCCGGTGCCTTATCGGTTCTGATGGCTGGCGGAGCATACTCTAACTCCGTCGTCACGAGGAGCCACCGGGGCTGGGATGGTGCCAAATTCGTCCCGATTTCCGGTTGGTGAGAGCGCTCCGGCGTGGCAGATTGGCCGGGCCCATCAACGACCATCTCCCAAGCCGCGCAAATCCGGCGCAAGGTGCGGAGACCCAGGGAGAATATACCATGCCGCCCACGTCCAGTTCGCCGCCGCAGCTCAAGTCTCGGATCGGCGCCATTTTGCGGGCGACCAGCGGCAATTTTCTCGAACAATTCGACTTCTTCCTGTTCGGCTTTTACGCCCGCTATATCGCAACCGCGTTCTTTCCTTCCGAGAACGAGACCGCTGCCCTGCTCAACACCTTTGGCGTGTTCTGGCTCGGCGCCTTGATGCGCCCGGTCGGCGCGATCGTACTCGGCGCCTATATTGACAAGATCGGCCGCCGCCAGGGCCTGATCGTGACGTTATCGATCATGGCGATCGGAACCGTCACCATCGCGTTCTGTCCGACCTATACCACGATCGGTGTCGCCGCGCCCATCATTGTCCTGATCGGCCGGCTGTTGCAGGGTTTCTCCGCCGGAGTCGAACTCGGCGGCGTCTCGGTCTATCTCTCCGAAATCGCAACCCCCGGCCACAAGGGGTTTTATACTTCGTTCCAATCGGCAAGCCAGCAGGTCGCGATTTTCGTAGCTT
>DATGJS010000094.1:0-9369 GCA_035295025.1 Bradyrhizobium sp. | reverse complement strand
TCGCCAAATCGCCCCAGTCCATATGCGAGCCCGACCATAGACACCTCCATCGGCTTTCCGCTCGACAGAGAATCCCGCTTTGACGCAAACCGCAACCGAGATGTGTGAATGCGATAGACGCTTTCGCGGGGGAGGGACAGGAAAGAGCATCGTCACATGCGATAGCCCTGCCCACAAGGGGAAGAGAAAAGAAAGCGCTCTGCGTACCCACATACGATAGCCCCACTTCGAAAGCGCGCGCGCGATCCGCAGATCTGTGCTAACAACATCCCAAAAGCAGCAAGAGTTTGGGACGGATGACCAAGTCGCTGATGACCAAGTCGCTGATGATCACGGGTCTTGCGATCGCGGCGCTGATCGGCGGGGCGGCGGCCTTTGCCATCATCTGGCAACCGGCGATCGAGGCCATAGAACCGAAAGCTCCGCAATCTTTTGATCCGGCTCTCGTCAAGCGCGGCCGTGATCTTGCCGCGATCGGCAATTGCAACGATTGCCACACGGTCCGAGGCGGCCAGGCTTTCGCCGGCGGATGGCCGGTGCCAACACCCTTTGGCACGATCTATTCGTCCAACATCACGCCCGATTCCGAAACCGGAATCGGCCGCTGGTCGGAAACGGCCTTTCGGCGCGCGATGCGCTTCGGGGTCGATCGCGCGGGCCATCACCTTTACCCGACCTTTCCTTACGACCATTTCACCCATGTCACGGATGAAGACGACCGCGCGCTCTATGCGTTTTTGATGACGCGGCCCGCCGTTCACGCGCCGGCCCGCGCCAACGATCTCGCCTTTCCGTTCAACCGGCGCTGGGTGGTGGCCGGGTGGAAATTGCTGTTCCTGCCGCATGGGACTTATCAGCCGGATCGGACGCAAAGCGCGGAGTGGAATCGGGGCGCCTATCTGGTCGAGGGTCTCGCCCATTGCGGCGCCTGCCATACGCCGCGCAATGTTTTGGGGGCGGAGCGGGCGAGCGCATCGTTTTCAGGCGGCGAAGTCGAGGGCTGGCGGGCCTATGCCATCAACGCCGCCTCACCCTCGCCGCGGCCATGGGATCGTGAGGCGCTTTATCGCTATTTGAGCCGGGGGTGGGATTCCGATCACGGCGTGGCGCGGGGCCCGATGGCCGAGGTGGCGAGCAATCTGTCGTCGGTGCCGTCAGACGACGTGCGTGCCATCGCCGTCTATATGGCGGGCGTGTTCGGCGCGCCCGCCGGGGAGCGTCCCCGCCAAGCCAATGCCGCCCCCGCGCAAACGGTCACGACGGCCGATTCGCCGGGTGCGGCGATCTATGCGGCGGCCTGCGCGCCGTGCCACGATTCGGGGCGGCCGCCGCCTTATGGCGGGATCAATCTCGGTTTGAGCACCGCGCTGAGCGCGCCCGATCCGCGCAATGCCGCCAACATCATCCTGTCGGGAATTCGTCCCGTCGCGGGTGAGCGCAGTCCGATCATGCCGGGCTTTGCCGACAGCATGAGCGACGAACAAATTGCCGCCGTGTTGAATGATTTGCGGGCCCGTTTCGGCAACCGTCCGGCCTGGAGCGGCGTCGAGCAGGTGGTGCGGGACGCAAGACATAGCGAGACGACACTTCTTCAGCGAGAGAAGCCATGATGACGACATTGAAGGTCAATGGTCAGGATCACCAGATCGATGCCGATCCCGATACGCCGCTGCTTTATGTGCTGCGCGACGATCTCAAGCTCAACGCGGCCAAATTCGGCTGCGGGCTAGGTCAATGCGGCGCATGCACCGTCATCGTCGATGGCAAGGCCGTGTTGTCCTGCGTCACCCCGCTGGTCCTACTGGCAGGAAAACAGGTCACCACGCTCGAAGGCCTGGGTACGATCGAGGCGCCCGCGCCGATCCAGCGCGCCTTCATGGAAGAGCAGGCCGCGCAATGCGGCTATTGCATCGCCGGCATGATGATGCGTGCGCAGGCGTTGCTGCAAAAAAATCCAAAGCCGACCGACGAGCAGATTCGAGGCGAGTTGCAACCCAATCTCTGCCGTTGTGGCACGCATATGCGCATCTTTCGCGCGGTGCGCCGGGCCGCGCAGCTCATGGATACCGCCGAGTTGCTGCCGAGCAGCCAAGAAGGAAGCGCGCCATGAACGGCCCCGTTGTTCTCGATCGCCGCACGGTGCTTGCCGGGGGTGGCGCGTTGATCGTCAGCTTTACGCTGACGGATGCTTTGGCGCAGGACCAGGGAGCACCGATCGCCGCGCCGAAACCGCCCGGCAGTCTTACGACCTCGCCCTATCTCGATGCCTGGATTCGCATCGATGCCGGCGGCATCACGGTCTTTACCGGCAAGGCCGAGCTCGGCCAGGGCTTCAAAACCGCGTTCCAGCAAATCGCGGCGGAAGAGCTTGATGTTCCCTTTGCATCGCTCAAGGTGGTTACCGCCGATACGCTTCTCACCGCCGATGAAGGCTACACATCCGGCAGCCAATCCATGCAATATAGCGGCACCGCCATCCAAAATGCCGCCGCGCAAGTACGCGAGCTTCTGATCGCGGAAGCCGCGCGCCGGCTCGATCTGCCAGCCGAACAATTGCGAACCGAGAACGGCGCGGTGATCGCACCGGATGGAAAACGCCTTGGCTATGGTGACCTGGTCGCGAGCGATATGCTTCATGTGCAGGCTACAGCGCGATCGAATTTGAAAGACCCCGCGGCCTATAGGGTCATGGGCCAATCGGTCCCTCGCCTCGACATTCCGGCCAAGGTCACCGGCGGTGCCGCTTATGTCCAGGACATGCGGCTCCCCGGCATGGTGCATGGGCGGGTGGTTCGCCCGCCGAGCTATGGCGCGCAATTGACCGAATGCGATTCTTCCGCGATCGAAAAACTGCCTGGCGTCATCAAGGTCGTCCGCAACGGCAATTTTCTGGCGGTGGTCGCGCGAAAGGAATTCCAGGCGGTCAAGGCGATGCGCGCGCTGTCGGTGGTGGCGAAGTGGAGCGAGAAAGCGGGCTTGCCGAAGCAAGACGATTTGCCGCGCGTCGTCACCAGCCTGCCGTCGCAGGATTCCGTCATCTTCGAGAAAAGCGATCCCGCGGTCTCCGGTCAAAAAACCCTGGAGGCGATCTATACGCGGCCCTATCAATCGCACGGCTCGATCGGCCCCTCTTGTGCTGTGGCGCAGATGGGGAATGACGAAATGACGGTGTGGACGCACACCCAAGGTGTCTATCCCGATCGTCAAGGCATCGCCGAAATGTTGCGCGTGCCGCAAGCGAGTGTTCGCTTGATTCATGTCGAAGGCTCCGGTTGTTATGGTCATAACGGGGCCGATGACGCCGCGGCCGATGCCGCCCTGATCGCCCGGGAATTGCCTGGGGTGCCCGTGCGCGTGCAATGGATGCGCGAACAGGAGCATGGCTGGGAGCCGTTCGGACCGGCGATGGTAACAAAGCTGAAGGCTTCGCTGGACAAGGACGGCAAGATCGCGGCGTGGAATTTCGAGGTGTGGAGCAACACCCACTCGATGCGCCCGGGCGGCGCCGGATCGATGCTGGCGGCCCAGCACATGGCCGAGCCGTTCGCCGTGCCGGAACCGAAGCCGCTGCCGTTGCCGGCAGGCGGGGGCGACCGCAACGCGATTCCGATTTACAAATTTCCCAACGCGCATGTGGTGCATCATTTCATTCCCGCGATGCCGGTGCGGGTTTCGGCGATGCGGGCGCTCGGCGCCTATCACAACGTGTTCTCGATCGAAAGTTTCATGGACGAGTTGGCGGAAGCGGCCGGTGCCGACCCGGTCGAGTTTCGCCTGAAGCATCTCGACGATCCGCGTGGGCGCGATGTCATCGTAAAGGCGGCGGAAAACTTCGGCTGGAAAAAGGGTCAGCACGCGCCGCAAGACCGCGGCTACGGCTTTGCTTTTGCCCGTTACAAGAATCTCGCCGCCTATTGCGCGATCGCCTGCGAGGTGGAGGTGAACCGGGAAACCGGACGGCCGCGCTTGGTGCGCGCGGTCGCGGCGGTCGATAGCGGGCAGGTCGTCAATCCCAATGGCCTGATCAACCAAGTCGAAGGCGCCATCCTGCAATCGGCGAGTTGGACGCTTTATGAAGCCGTCACCTTCGACGATACGCGGATCACGAGCATCGATTGGCAGACCTACCCCATCCTGCGCTTCGATGCGGTGCCCGAGACAATCGACGTGCATATCATCAACCGTCCCGGCCTGCCGTTTCTCGGCAGCGGCGAGACTGGGCAGGGACCGGCCGCGGCGGCGGTGGCCAATGCCATTGCCAACGCCACGGGAAAACGTCTGCGCGATCTGCCGTTGACCCGCAAAAAGATCAAGGACGCGATCGACGCGTAAGGCGGGACGCCGTTTCGATCGGCGTCACGAAGCCGAAGCGCGTTCGCCGCCGGCAAGCGGCATCGGTTGGCGATAATTGGCGTGGCGTAGCGCTCCCACCGGCTTCAGCGGCACCGAGAGCCGGCAAACCAGACCTTCCGGGCGCCATTCGAATTCGGCCTGACCGCCAAGCTGGGATTCGATGCTGGCAATCACGCTTTTGGTTCCGAACCCGCGCGATACCGGTTCGGCCACCGCTGGGCCGCCGCGCTCCTCCCAGAGCATTTTGAGAATATCCGCCTTGACCTTCCAGCGAATCGCCAAGCGGCCCGTCAGCGTGGACAGCGCGCCATATTTGGCCGAATTGGTGACCAGCTCATGCAGCGCCATGGCCAGCGTTTGCGCGGTCGCAGGGTGCAGCTGAACGTTCGAACCGTCGAACTCGATCTGATCGTTCGTTCGATAAGGCGCGAATTCTTCATGGACGAGCCTTGTGATCTCCGCGCCCTGCCAGCTCGACAAAGAAAGGATGGTGTGGACCCGCGCCAGCGCCCCGATCCGCCCCTCGACCGCTTGCATATAGGCCTTGACGTTCTCGCCGCGGGTGAGCCTGACGATCGATTGGGCAAGCGCGAGCGCATTTTTCGCGCGGTGATCGACCTCGCGGGTGAGGAGGGTTTGCCGCTCCTCCGCCCGCTTGCGTTCGGTGATATCGACGGTCACCCCGCTGACGCGGACGACACGGCCAACCTTGTCGATGGTGGCCGCCGCCGTGCCGAACAGCCAGCGGATTTCGCCGTCGGGACGAACGATGCGAAATTCCGTCTCGTAGGATTTGACGCCCCTTTCGAACTGAATCACGGCCTTGTGCAATTCGTCGACATCTTCGGGATGTAGCAAAGTCTGCACATTCTCAGGGGTCGGAATGAAGGTCTGCGGATCGACGCCGAATATCCGGAATTGCCCATCGTCCCACATCCAGTCGCCATGGACCCAGTCCCAGTCCCAGGAGCCCATGCGTCCGGCGGCCAGCGCCAAGCTGCGGCGCTGCTCGCTTTCCAGAAGCCGCGCATTGGAATATTCAAGCTCGCAGGTTCGCGCGCGGACACGGTCTTCAAGTTCGGCATTGAAACGCTCCAATTGCCGCGTCTTGCGATAAAGATCGACAAATACCCGGATCTTGGCGCGGAGAACTTCGGGGACGACGGGCACCGGCACGTAATCGACCGCTCCCATCTCGTAGCCGCGGAGGCGGTCCAGGTCGGAGACTTGAATGGCGGAGATGAAAATCATCGCCGTCTTTTGAAAGCGCGGATGTTCGCGAATCATCGCCGCCAGCTCGAAGCCGTCGAGCTCGGGCATGCAGACGTCCACCAGGATGACCGCGACCTCGTTTTTGAGAAGATATTCGAGCGCCTCCCGCCCGGAAGCCGCGACCACGAGATTTTCTCCAAGCTCCTTGAGAATGACCTCATAGGCCAATAGCTTGGCCGGCTGGTCGTCAACCAAGAGGATGTCTACCCTTTCATGGTTCATCATCGAGTGTCCACTTTTTCGAACTTCAGATCGGCGGTATCAATGCCCGCTTTTTTTGAACGGCGTCTCTTGCGGCGCAGGAATTTCAAATGGGTGACACCGGCATGTCCCATCAGCGGTGGAGCCACATCCGGATCGCGAGCAGCAATTGCTCGGTATTGACCGGCTTGGCGAGGTAATCCGACGCGCCGGCCTCGAGACATTTCTCCCGGTCGCCCTTCATCGCCTTGGCGGTGAGGGCGATGATCGGAAGCCGCCGGAAGGCCGGGTCCGCCCTGATGACCCCGATGGTTTGATAGCCGTCCATCTGCGGCATCATGATGTCCATCAAGACCACGGCAATCTCCGGATTCGATTCGACCAAGGCCACCGCCTCGCCGCCTGTGGTGGCGGTGAGCACCTTCATGCCGCGTCGCTCCAGAACGCTGGACAGAGCAAAGATGTTGCGGGCGTCGTCATCGACCAGAAGCGCGGTGCGGCCTACGAGGTCTTCATCTGAGCTGTTGAGCTTTTCCAGCATCCGCTGTTTTTCGATCGGAAGTTCGGTGATCACGCGGTGCAGGAACAGCGAGGTTTCATCCAGCAGGCGCTCCGGCGATTCCACACCCTTCACCACGATGCTGCGGGCCATGGTGTGCAGCTCCGCATCCTCCTCGACCGAAAGTTCGCGCCCCGTGAAGACCACAACCGGCACGTCCGACAGCAAATCGTCCTTGCGGATCGAATCGAGCACTTCGAATCCGCTCATGTCGGGAAGCCGCAGGTCGAGAACGACGCAGTCGCACGGATTTTCCCGCAAGGTCGAGAGCGCGCCCGCGCCGGTATCGGTGGTGACGATCTCGATATCGTCATGGGCGAGCAGTTCCCGGATGCTCATCTGCTCGGCGGCATTGTCTTCCACGATCAAAAGGCGCTTGCGGCGCGGCTTGGCGTATTCCTTGATCTGGGTCAGCGCCGCGGCCACGCCTTCGGTGGTGGTCGGCTTGTTGACAAAGGAAAATGCGCCGCGCGCCAAAGCGTGCTGGCGGTCTTCGTCGAGCGTGATGATCTGGACCGGAATGTGGCGCGTCAGCGGGTTATGCTTGAGCTGGCTCAACACCGTCCAGCCGAGCATGTCGGGCAGGAACACGTCGAGCGACACCGCGGTCGGCTGATATTGCTTGGCAAGATCGAGCGCCTCCGAGCCGCGTGCGGCGACCAGGACTTTGAAGCCCTTGTCGCGGGCGAGATCGACCAGCACCCGCGCATAATGCGGGTCATCCTCGACGATCAAAAGAATGGTGTCGCCGGGTTCGAGGCCCAGCCGGTCATCCGACAATTGTTCGGTGACGCGTTCTTGCGTGGCGGCGGGCAGCGCCGGCACCATGCTATATTGGGACGAAACGCTGACGCGCGGGGCCACCGTCGGTCCGGCGTATTTCAGCGGCAGATAGAGCGTAAAGGTACTGCCTTTGCCGGGCGTGCTTTGCAGGTGAATCTCGCCGCCGAGCAGGCTTGCGAGTTCGCGGCTGATCGCAAGGCCCAGGCCAGTGCCGCCATATTTTCGGCTGGTGCCGGCGTCCGCTTGCTGGAAGGCTTCGAAGATCAGCTTCTGTTTGTCCTGGGGAATGCCGATGCCGGTATCGGACACCTCAAAGGCGACCACCGCGGGCGATTGATTGAGAACGGGGTGTTCACTGCTCCAGCCGCCGGTCGCGGCCGAAACGCTGAGGCGCACGCCGCCTTCGGCGGTAAATTTGAAGGCGTTCGAGAGCAGGTTTTTCAGCACCTGCTGCAACCGCTTCGAGTCGGTATAGATGCTGCGCCCGAGATTGGGGTCGATCGCGACCTCGAACGTCAATTGCCGGTTGTCCGCCTCGTGGCGGAACGGCCGCCCGACGGTTTCCAACAGGTTGGTGGTCGGGATTTCCTCGGCGTCCACCGTCACGGTGCCCGATTCGATCTTGGAAAGATCGAGAATGTCGCTGATCAGGTTCAATAGATCGGTGCCGGCGCCATGGATGGTGCGCGCGAATTCGACCTGCTTGGGTGATAAATTGCCGTCCGGATTTTCGGTCAATTGCTGGCCCAGAATCAGGATGCTGTTGAGCGGCGTCCTGAGCTCGTGGGACATGTTGGCCAGGAATTCGGACTTGTACTTCGAGGTCAGCGAAAGCTCGGTCGCCTTCTCTTCCAGCGCGCGGCGGGCCTGTTCGATTTCCTGATTCTTGCGCTCCACCTCGACGTTGCGCTCGGCGAGTTGCTGGGCCTTCTGTTCGAGCTGTTCGTTGGTTTGCTGCAATTCCTTTTGTTGGGTCTGCAACTCGCCGGCGAGTTGCTGCGATTGTTTCAGCAGGCCTTCGGTCTGCATCGTCGCTTCGATACTGTTGAGCACGATGCCGATCGAATCGGTCAATTGTTCGAGGAAAGTCATTTGCGAGGTCGTGAAGCTCGATACGGACGCAAGCTCGATCACGGCCTTGACCTGGTTTTCGAACAGCACCGGAAGCACCACGAGATTTTTCGGCGTCATGCGCAACAGCGCCGAATTGACCGGGATCGCATCGTCCGGAATATCGGTAACGAGTCGTTGCCGTTTATCCATGGCGCACTGCCCAACCAGGCCTTCGCCGACCTGCATGACCGACGGGTGCGGGCTGACGACGTCGCCGGCATAGGCCGCGAGCAGGCACAGTTGCGGCTTGTTCTCGTTCTCGACCTGATAGATCACGCCCATATGCGCGTTGACGAGCGGGGTGAGTTCGGTAAGCAGCAGCCGGCCGACCGTGCCCAAGTCGCGCTGGCCTTGCAGCGTGTTGGTGAAGCGGGCGAGGTTGGTCTTCAGCCAGTCCTGTTCGGTGTTGAGGTCGGTGGTGAGCCGAAGGTTGGTGATCATCGTATTGATGTTGTCCTTCAACTCGGCGACTTCGCCTCGCGCGTCAACCTGGATCGAGCGTGTCAAGTCGCCCTTGGTCACGGCGGTCGCCACTTCCGCGATCGCGCGAACCTGTGAGGTCAAATTGGCCGCGAGCAAATTGACGTTGCCGGTGAGATCCTTCCAGGTTCCGGCCGCGCCCGGCACGTTGGCTTGGCCGCCGAGGCGGCCTTCCACGCCGACCTCGCGCGCCACGCTCGTAACCTGATCGGCGAAGGTCGCCAGCGTTTCGGTCATGTTGTTGATGGTGTCGGCAAGGGCGGCGACCTCGCCTTTCGATTTCACCGTGAGGTTTTGCTTCAAATCGCCGTTGGCGACCGCGGTCACCACCTTGACGATGCCGCGCACCTGTTCGGTCAAATTGGCCGCCATGAAGTTCACGGTGTCGGTGAGGTCCTTCCACGTGCCGGCGACGCCGGGCACCTGCGCCTGTCCGCCGAGCTTGCCTTCGGTGCCGACTTCGCGGGCGAAGTGACGCGCGTGGCGCGCGAGGTCGGCACCGAAGGCAAGCTCGGCGGCCAAGCGCAAGTGCCGGGTGTCGCCGGCACCTGGAAGGACCTCACCGACACCGTGAACTTCATGGCGGCCAATTTGACCGAACAGGTGCG
>DATGJS010000093.1:0-4197 GCA_035295025.1 Bradyrhizobium sp. | reverse complement strand
CGTTTCGGCTATTTTGCGTTGCCGGTTCTGGTTGGCGACGAGATCGTCGCGGCGCTCGATCTCAAGACCGACCGGCAGAGCAGGCAACTTCTGATGCAGAAATGGAATTGGGTGGGAGAGGGCGGAAGGCGAGGCGCCCGCACGGGACTAAAGCGCCGGATTGAAGACGAACTGCATCGCTTCGAGCGCTTTCAGTTTGGAGAATGAGTCGTGGGCGTCGCTCGGGATTCGGGTTTGACGGCAAGGGCGTCCAGCCCAAACGCCAGCAGCATTCCGGCGCCATAAGCGAGAAAATTCCACCAAGAAAAGATGCGGCCGAACAACAGCGCGCCGGCAAGGGTCAGCCGAAAGGTATCAAGCCAGGGCGTTTGCACCAGCCGGAATAGCTCAACGGCAATAGCGATCACGGCCGCAAACCACGCGATAGACCATCTCGGAATTCGGGGAATTGTGATCGCGACCAGAAAATAGACCATCGTGCCCCAAAGAATCGAACCGCCATATTTGACGATTGCGGCGGGCAAGCCAATGTTCAAACCAAATCGGCGAAGCGCCAATCCGGATACGATCACAATCAGGTACAGGCAGATGCGGGCGACCATCAGGTAAGCGCGGAATCGGCAATCGGAATCGTCAACTCGAATGTGGCCCCTTTTTGCGAGTCGGTTAAGCGGATCATTCCGCCATGGGCTTCAAGCACGGCGCGCACGATCGCAAGGCCCATGCCGGTGCCGCCATGATCGCGCCGGGTCGTGAAGAAGCTGTCGAATATTCGCGCCTTGTTATTGGGCGAGATGCCCTCACCATTGTCGGTCACCTTGACGAGCAGGAAGGTTTGTTGGCGCACGGCGGAAATCTCAAGCACGGTGCTGCCGTGGCGCATGGCATTGTCGGCCAGGTTGGCGAAAATGATCGTGGCATTTTCATCGGAAATGCGAACGGACATATCAAGCTCACCGCTGGCGCGCACATCAAGCGGCGCGAAGGAGGCGCGGAGAGTCGAGACGGTATCGGTCAGTTTGCTGTTGCCGAGCCCGACGGGGTTTTCCGCCCGCGCCAGGTCGCGCAAGCGCGCCGAGATCTTGGCGAGCCGCTCGGTGTCGGCCACGATATTGTCGAGGAACTTGCGCCGGTCGTCGTCATCCATGTCGGGTTCGTCAACGTCGTCACGCAGAAGTTCGGCCGCGCCCTGGATCGACGTCAGAGGCGATTTGAGTTCGTGAGAAACGTGGGTGGCGAAGGTCGAGATGAAGTGTGAGCGCGTATCGAGCCGGCGCGCCATCTCCAGAAAACTTTCCGACAATTTGGCGAACTCGCGGGTGCCGTGGCGTTTCAGCGGTCGGAGCGCACTGCGGTCTCCTTTACCGATCCGGTTGGTGCGCTCGACCAGTTCGCGCATCGGCTCGGTGATGGTGCGATGAAACAAAACTCCGATCAGCACGGTCGGAACGATCATGAAGAGAACCGCCAGCGCGACCTTGCCGCGGTGTTCAAACAGGTTTTTGAACACATTGCTCGGGGTTCGCGACGCGTAGACGATCGCGGCTACCTGATCGCGGACGATCACGGGCATCGCCGTAAAGACACGGATGCCGGTCCCGCGGCTGATCGAATAGAGCGGAGGCTGATCGTGCTTGGAAATGCGTACGCGCAACGCGGCCGCAAAGCGCCCCTGCAGGGCTTCGGCGACCTCTTCCAGATGTGCGAGCGAGAGCCCGACCTCGTCGCGACCGGCAATGACGACGCCGTTGGGGTCGAGCAGCCGGAAGCCCGCAAGCGTGACGTTCTGGGTTGCAGTCAGGTCTCCTGCCAAGCGCGCCCCCAACGCGACAAAGGTGGGATCGGGCGGGGTGGATGGCGGGCGCGCCTCGGGCCTTGGCGGCAACACGCTTTCGTTGGCTAGTTCAAGCTTCGGCCAGATCGGTTGATAGGGATTGCCTGAGGGTTCAGACGCGGCCGGCGGCAGTCTTGTCCCAAGCGCGACCGCTTGTGGAATTGTACCTTCGACCTCGCGACGAACCGCGGCAGCAAGCGCGGCGCTTTGCGCGATCAATTCCGATTCGGTCTCCTGGACCAGCTGGTTCTGGTAGATTTTGAGGAAATACAGGCTGAACAGCGGCAGCATCAGCACGCTGAGCAGCACCAGAAACACCACGAGGCTGAGGCTGGGCCGCCACTTCGCGGGCGTGCGAGGCCCCGATCGGGCTATGATGGTCAATGCGAAGCCTCGCAGCGGCCGAGTTTGAATCCGACCCCATGCACGGTCTCGATCACCGAGTCGGAGCCGGCTGCCGCCATCTTGGCGCGGATGTTGCGGATGTGGCTGTCGATCGTACGATCGGCGACATGGATATTACCGGCATAGGCGGCATCGAGGATCAGTTCGCGCGTGAACACGAATCCAGGCCGCGCGAGCAGCGTGCGAAGGATCGAGAATTCAAGCGCGGTCAGCGCGACCGGCCTGTCCTCGAAACTCGCTGTGCGCGCGCCGGGATCGATGGCGAGACCGCCATGTCTGAGAACCTTGGACTCGTCCGGCGGCGTGGAATTTCGGGCCCGGCGCAGGATCGCATTGACGCGCGCGACCAGCTCGCGCGGGCTGAATGGTTTTGTCACATAATCGTCCCCGCCGATCTCTAGTCCGAGGATGCGATCGATTTCCTCATCGCGCGCCGACAGGAACAGGATCGGCGTCTCCGCGGTCTTGCGAATTTGCCGACAGACCTCCAGCCCGTCCATTTCCGGCATGCCGATATCGAGCACAACGAGATCGTGGATGTTGCGATCGAACTGGCGCAACGCCTCCTTGCCGTCAGCTGCGATCGAAATCGCCATGCCGGTTTTCTCGAACGCGAAGCGGACGACGTCACGGATATGGGGGTCGTCGTCGACGACGAGAATTGAGTGCGCCATGTTCGTCAGCCCTGCCCGCCGACCGAAGGGGACGGCGCATTTACGGGGTTGTTAGCGAAATATTGCTTGAGGCGCCACGCCCGGAAACTCCAGTCGCGCCAATTTTTTGAGGACACGAAGGCTTCGCGGGTGTTAGTGCAGCACTGAAATTGAGGCGCCCAAGACGCTCGAAGTTCTTCGCGGCGACGCTCGATGGCCGGCAGGGCTTGCGGGCCGAGGCATCGAAGGTAGCGCCAATCGAGAGATTGTCCTTTCCCGCTCACTTCACGGGAATGTTCCACATTGTAGGTCGCGACCAGCCAAGGCGTATTGAGGAAACAGCAGCCATAGAGCACCAGCGCGAGTGAAATCGCGTTCGCAGTGAGCAGCCAGTAGTTGGATTTTCTCGACGCAATCTGGATCAGAATGAGGACGAGTCCGATGGCGATCAGCCCCATCCAGATGAACGCTGCTAGTCTCCAATAGGTGAGAGAGTAGGCGGCGACGTAAAGGTCGAGCCTGAAGATCGAGGAGATCACGAGAAGAATATTTTGCGCGGTAAAGACCATCACGAGTGGGCGGATCAGCCGGGATTCTTCCGCCGGACTACCTGGGCGCATCGCCAGCAGGACGAAACCCGCGGCAAGCAATGCAGTAGCGATCAGGGGGTAAGCGCCGCGATGGGCGTATTGGGCGTACGTCATGCCGTCGGGCAGCGCCGCGCCACCCCACAGATAGGTCAGATCGAGTCCCGTTTGCAGCGCGAACAGCGCGTTGAAGAGAACGAGTGAGCGCGTAATCGCTTGCGTGCCGAACAGATAATCGAGGTCGGCAGTTGGCATGGCGCTGGCGGGTGCGGCCTCGGGTGCCTGTACGGCTATTGGTTTGATGCGTCGATGGATCAGCGGCCAGATCATGCAGACAATGATGATCCAGAAGCTCAGCCGCCGGGGATTGAACAGTTCGATGATTTTGCGCACATCGATCAGCATCAGGCGCTGTTCGATCAGCGGATTGGCCGATGACAACAGAGCGAGGAAGATTGCAAAAACGGTGAGCGGAACGATCCATGCGACGAGCCAGCCAAGCCAGGCGGGCGTCCAGATTTCCATGTGGCGGAGCGCGCCGATGATATCGCCCGCAAATTGAAACGGTCCGCGAAATGGGATCGTCACGGCCTCGAACAATTGCCGTTGCCATGACGTCGACTGACGAGAGGTGATGGCGAGGACCGACATGGCTGTTGCCAGCATCGCGACGACGACCGACAGGAAATTGACTTCCTCGATCAAGGGCAGGAGGCCA
>DATGJS010000092.1:0-7361 GCA_035295025.1 Bradyrhizobium sp. | reverse complement strand
CTTCCAGGAAGCGCGCGCATTTCTCCTGAAATATCGAACGGACTATGACAAGGCCGTCGCCGATTTTCGCTGGCCGGATGCTGTGCCGTTCAACTGGGCGCTCGACTGGTTTGACGCGGAATTGGCGCGCAACGCCGAAAGCAGGGACCGAGCGGCGCTCTGGATCGTCGATGCCGGGACCAACCGCGAGACCAAGCCGACATTCGCCGAATTGTCGCGCCGCTCCAATCAGGTCGCAAATTTCTTGCGCGCGCAAGGTTTAAAGCGCGGCGATCATCTCTTGCTGCTGCTTGGCAACGTCGTTCCGCTCTGGGAAACCATGCTGGCGGCGATGAAGCTCGGCGTGGTCGTGATTCCCGCCACCACTTTGCTGACGGCGGATGAATTGCGCGATCGGCTCGAACGCGGCCGGGCACGGGCGGTGGTGGCGACGCAAGATCAGATCGAAAAATTCGCTGGTCTCGGCGGCGAAAATCTGGTGCGCATCGTCGTCAACGCCTCACTGCCGCAAGAGGGATGGCTTGCTTACGAGAGTTGTGCGGATTACCCGGCGGCCTTCACAGCGGACGGGCCGACGCAAGCAGACGATCCGATGCTGCTCTATTTCACCTCCGGCACCACGGCGAAACCGAAATTGGTGCGGCACAGCCAGCGCAGCTATCCCGTTGGCGGCCTCTCGACGATGTATTGGCTGGGGCTACAGCCGGGCGATGTTCATCTCAACATTTCCTCGCCCGGTTGGGCCAAGCACGCCTGGAGTTGTTTCTTCGCGCCGTGGAGTGCGGGGGCAACCGTGTTTGTGGTCAATCAGCCGCGTTTCGACGCGAAGGGATTGCTTTCCACCATCGCACGGTGCGGCGTGACGACATTATGCGCGCCGCCGACAGTGTGGCGACTGTTCATCCAGGAGAGGCTTGCCGATTTCAAGGTCGCGTTGCGTGAGGTCTGCGGCGCGGGCGAGCCGCTTAATCCGGAAGTCATCGATCAGGTGCGCGCTGCCTGGGGGCTGACGATCCGCGACGGCTATGGCCAGACGGAAACCACCGCGCTTGCCGGCAATTCGCCAGGCCAAAAGGTCAAAATCGGATCGATGGGACGGCCGCTTCCGGGTTATCGTGTCGAGGTCACCGACGCCGACGGGCATGCCACAAAGGAAGGTGAGATCACCTTGCGGCTCGACGCCGATCGTCCCGCCGGATTGATGCAGGGTTACCAAGGCGAAAATGGCGCGCTCTCCGGCGCGGACGGTGCCTTCTATCGCAGCGGCGACGTGGTATTTGTCGACGGAGACGGCTATTTCACCTTCGTCGGCCGCTCCGATGACGTGTTCAAATCATCCGACTACCGCATCAGCCCGTTCGAGCTTGAAAGCGTCTTGCTTGAACATGCGTGGGTGGCGGAGGCGGCCGTCGTGCCGAGTCCCGACCCGATCCGGCTTGCGATTCCGAAGGCCTATGTGCTGCTGGTCGCCGGCACCGAGCGCTCGGGCGATATTGCGCGATCGATCTTCCAGCATCTGCATACGCGGCTTGCCCCGTTCAAGCGGATCAGGCGGATCGAATTCGTGAGCGAATTGCCGAAGACGATTTCCGGAAAAATTCGCCGCGTGCAATTGCGCCGTCTGGAGCACGACAATGACCGTAAAAATGCGCTGCGCGGCACGGAATTCCGCGAAGAGGATTTTCCGGAATTGCAGAAAGTGCGGCCTGCCGGATCCACGGAGAGCTAAGGAGGGTTTGTGAAACGACGCGATTTCATGATGGCGCTGGCTGGAACTGCGGCGCTTGACGCCCTTCCGCGTGGCGTGAGCGCGCAACAGAAAACCGCGCGGTTGATCGGGTATCTTCATTTTGCCACGCCCGACTATATTCCGGGCATCGGCGCCTTTCTGCAGGGAATTCGGGAAAAAGGTTATGTGGAAGGAGAAAATCTGCGGCTGGAATATCGCTGGGCGGAGGGTCGTTACGACCGGTTGTCGGCGCTGGCCGCCGACCTCGTCACGCGCAAGGTTGATCTGATCGTCGCGTTTGGACCTCCGCCGGCCCGAGCTGCGAAAGACGCCACCTCCGTGATCCCAGTCGTCTTCGAAGTCGGCAACGACGCGGTCGAGTCGGGGTTGGTTGCGAGTCTGCCCCGGCCGGGCGGCAATGCCACGGGCTTTAGCATCCTCTTTACTCAGATTACGCCGAAGCGCGTGGATTTATTGTGCGATCTGGTTCCACAAGCCAAGACAATTGCGCTGCTGATAAACCCGGAGAGTCCCACGGCAGAACCATCCATTCGCGGCGCGGAGGAGGGGACTCGTTCACGCGGCGTGCAGTTGTCTGTTGTGAAGGCCAGCACCGAGAGCGAAATTGACACGGCGTTTGCGTCCGTCACTACTCTGGGGGGCGGCGGACTCGTCGTTTCCGCGGACCCGTTTTTCGATACTCGTAGAACGCAGATCGTCGATGCTGCCGCTCGTCACAGGATTCCGACAATCTTCTTTGAACGCGAATTTTGCGGGGCCGGCGGCCTGATCAGTTATGGGTCGAGCCTGACTGAGGTCTATCGCGAGATGGGCATCTACGCAGGCCGCATCCTGAATGGCGAAAAGCCTGCCGATCTGCCGGTGGTGCAGCCAACTAATTTTGAGCTCATCATTAATCTGAAGGCCGCCAAAGCACTCGGGCTTAACGTGCCGGAAAAACTTCTTGCGACCGCAAACGAAGTGATCGAGTAAGCAGGGCTTGGCGGTTTGCGAAACGTTGCAGTTCGAAAAACGGATATCATGAACGAAATCTGGAAAAAGCCGCCGATCTCGCTTTCAACCTATCAGGCCATGGTCGGGCACGAGGTCGGCGCATCGTCCTGGCATCTCATCGATCAGGCCAGGATCAACGTCTATGCCGGCGTGATCGAGGATCATCAGTTCATCCATGTCGATCCTGACCGCGCCAAACGCGAAACGCCGTTCGGTACGACGGTGGCGCATGGCTTTCTGACCATGTCGTTGTTGAGCATCATGTCCTATGAGGTGATGCCGGTCATCGAAGGCACCACGATGGGTGTGAACTACGGCTTCGACAAACTGCGCTTTGTCTCGCCGGTGCGATCGGGTAAGCGCGTGCGTGGCCGCTTCACGCTTGATGAGGCCAAGCTTCGCAAGCCCAGGGAATTGCAATCGCGCACCTTTGTCACGGTCGAGATCGAGGGTGAGGAAAAGCCGGCACTGGTCGCCGAATGGATTAGTTTGATTTATTTCGCTTGAACTTCGGGAAATGCACTCATGACAATCAGATTTGACGGACGCGTCGCCATCGTTACCGGCGCGGGCAATGGCCTTGGTCGCGCTCACGCGCTCAGGCTGGCAAGCTGCGGCGCCAAGGTCGTGGTCAATGATTTCGGCGGCGCGCGTGACGGCACCGGCGGTTCGCTCACACCCGCGGAAACCGTGGTGGAGGAAATCCGCAAAAATGGTGGCGTCGCGATGGCGGACGGCGCCGATGTCTCTGACTTCGAGCAGGTGCAGGCGATGGTCGATCGCGCCGCCAGGGAATGGGGTGGCGTCGATTTATTGTGCGCCAACGCCGGCATCCTGCGCGATAAGTCCTTTGCCAAAATGGATATCGCCGATTTCGCCAAAGTGATCGGCGTTCATCTCATCGGCACCTTCAATTGCTGCAAAGCGGTGTGGAGCGGGATGCGCGAGCGCAATTACGGCCGCATCGTCGTCACCACGTCTTCCTCGGGGCTGTATGGTAATTTCGGTCAGGCCAATTACGGTGCGGCGAAGGCCGGCATTGTCGGCCTGATGAATGTGCTCGCTGAAGAGGGCCGCAAGAATAATATCCGCGTCAACACGATTTCGCCGACCGCCGCGACACGGATGACGGAAGAATTGCTGCCGCCGCAAGCGCTGGCGCTGATGAAGCCGGAAGCGATCACGCCGGCGGTGCTTTATCTCCTCGCCGAGGACGCGCCGACCCGCACGATCATGGGCGCGGGCGCCGGCTCCTTTGCCGTCGTCAAGATCGTGGAAACGGAGGGGATCAATTTGCCGTCCTCGGAATGGACGCCTGAGGCCATCGCGGCGCATTTCTCCGATATCGCTGACATGTCGAAAGCGAAAGCGCTCGAAAACGCGTTTCAGCAGACCAACAAATATGTCGCTCAGGCGGCGCTCCGGGCGGGTGTGAAGCTGTAGTGCCACCCCACAACCAAGTCGCCATCATTGGCGCCGGGCCTGCCGGGTTGATGGCGGCTGAAACGCTGGCGCAAGGGGGCGCTACCGTCACCGTGTATGACGCGATGCCCTCAGCGGGACGTAAATTTCTGATGGCGGGCCGTGGCGGGCTTAATCTCACTCATAGCGAGCCGTTGGACGCGTTTCTCGCGCGATACCATGACGCGAATCCAAATCTTCTCGCCGCCGTTGAAGCGTTTCCGCCGGAGCATTTGAGGGCGTGGAGCGAGGCGTTAGGGCAGCCGACCTTTGTCGGCTCCAGCGGACGTATTTTTCCGAAAACTCTGAAAGCGTCGCCACTGTTGCGTGCTTGGCTACGGCGGCTCGACGCCTCAGGTGTAAAATTCTCGTTGCGGCACCGCTGGACCGGGTGGGACAAGCAAAGACGGGTATTGTTCCAGGCCCCAGAAGGCGAAAGCGCGATGAAGGCCCGAGCCGTTGTGCTTGCACTTGGCGGCGGGAGTTGGCCGCGCTTAGGGTCCGACGGCGGTTGGGTGGAAACACTTCGCGCCAAGGGCGTGAAGGTCTCGCCGCTCAAATCAGCCAATTGCGGTTTTGCGGTCGATTGGTCGGACATCTTTCGCGGCCGGTTTGAAGGCGAGCCGCTCAAGGGCATCGCACTGTCGTTCGACGGGCGCAGCGTTCGCGGCGAGGCCATGATCACCCGCGAGGGCATCGAGGGTGGGGCTGTCTATGCGCTGTCGGCAGAGTTGCGTGAGGCGATCCTCGCTTTGGGTCACGCGACGTTGCACATCGCCTTGCGGCCGGATATCGGCATGAGCGATCTCGTCGCTCGCCTGTCGGCCCCGCGCGGCAGGCAGACATTTACAAACTGGCTACGCAAGGCCGCGCAATTATCGCCTGCCGCTATCGGTTTGTTACAGGAGGCCGCGATCAAGTCCGGCATGTCGCTTGCGGCATTACCCGCGGAAAAACTTGCCGAACTGATCAACGCCGTGCGGGTTCGCCTTAGTGGCATCGCTCCGATGTCGCGCGCGATCTCAAGCGCGGGCGGTATCGCCTTCGACGAGCTCGATACTGGCTTCATGATCCGCCGCTTGCCGGGCATGTTTGCCGCCGGCGAAATGCTCGATTGGGAGGCGCCGACCGGCGGCTATCTGTTGCAGGCCTGTTTCGCGACGGGGTTAGCGGCGGGGAAGGGCACGTTGAGGTGGATAGCGGCCAGGCGCTGACGTTAGAAATTGTCATTGTGAGGAGCCCGCGACAAATTGCGGAGCAATTTGCGCTAGGGCGACGAAGCAATCCAGAATCTTTTTGCTGCACGACTGGATTGCTTCGCTGGCGCTCGCAATGACGGCTCGGATTCAACGCAACTTCCCCCGCGCCGCGACCGGCAGTGTGCCGATGATCTCGTCGCCGCGCACCATTAAAACCTCGTCCATCATGTTAACGACGACGCAAACGTGATTGGGCACGATCCGCACGACATCGCCGACTTCGGGCCGTGTGTTGCTACGGGTGAGATCGAGAAAGCCGTGCTCCTCGGCAAATTTCGCGATGCGCGCTTGCGGGTGTTCGAGGATCAGCCCGTGGCCGTCGAGGGTGCCGCCGGTATCCGAGGTCAGCGTTTTGGAGCCGGCATCGAGAATGCCGCGATCGGGACCGGCGCGGCTGACCACAGTCGAATAGATGTGAAGCGCGCAATCGTCCCAACTCGCCACGCCCGCGCCGACTTGCATCCGGTCGTTATAGATATAGGTGCCGGGGCGATGTTCGGTCGCGCCCTTGAGCTTGCCGAGATTTTTCAGGTTCGGTGAGCCGCCGGTCGAAACCATCGCCGTATCAAGCCCATGGGCGCGGACGCCGGCGAGCGCCTCGTCGTAGAATTTTTGCGCCTCCGCCCAGCCGGTCTCGGTCGGGTAAAGCATGAATCCTTTGAAGACGAGCCCCTTGGAGCCAGCAATCTGCCGGGCGAGCGCGATCGCCTCGGCAGGTGTTTCGACGCCGGCGCGTTTGCGTCCCGTGTCGCATTCGACGACGACCGAAAGCGGTCGCCCCGAGGCGGAAGCGGCTTGCGTGAGATTTGACACCACGGTCGGATTGTCGGCCGCGACCGTCATATTCGCCTTGGCCTGCAATGAGCCCAAGCGCGCCATTTTCTCATCGCCAAGCAGATTGTAGCTGATCAGGATGTCGTCGATGCCCGCCTCCGCCATGATTTCCGCTTCGCCCAATTTCTGGCAGGTGATGCCTTTGGCGCCGGCTTCGATCTGAAGCTTGGCCAGAGCGGGGCTCTTATGAGTTTTGATATGTGGGCGGTTGGCGACGCCGGCCGCATCGCACGCCTTCTGAACGCGCGCGATATTGCGCTCGACCCGGTCCATGTCGATCACGGCGATCGGAGTGCCGTATTCGCGGACGATTTTGGCGGCGAGGGGTGTGGTCATAGTAGCAACTCCAATCTCGGGTATCGTTATTGCCTGCGACAAACGCAAAGCGTTTGTGCAAGGGAGCGTAGCGACGAAGCAATCCAGTTCTCCTGAATCATGGATTGCTTCGCTTCGCTCGCAATGACGGCAGAAAAATACCCATCCTACGCTTGTTCTATTTCTTCACGTAACACTTCAAGTTCCAGCCATTTGTCCTCAGCTTCCCGCAACTCTTTTTGCGCTTTCGTCAGCGCGTGCGAAGCCTGATCGAATTTCTTGCGATCTTTGACGTAGAGGTCTGGGTCGTCAAGCAGCCGCTGGTGCTTGGCGATCTCATCCTGCAATTTGGCGATGGTCTTGGGCAAGGTTTCCAGCGCATGCTTTTCGTTGAAATTGAGCCGCCGCTTGGGAGAGGGAGCCGAGGCCGTCATCTTGGCTTCTTTTTTTCCGTCCGTGGAAGGTAATTTCGCGCTCTCGCGCGCTAGATCCGCGCCGCGCTGCGCCAGCATGTCGGTATAGCCGCCGGCATATTCGATCCAGCGGCCGTCCCCTTCGGGTGCGATCACCGATGTCACGACGCGGTCGAGGAAGTCACGGTCGTGGCTGATCAGGATCACCGTGCCGTCATAATCGCCGAGCATGTCCTCAAGCACGTCGAGGGTCTCCAAATCGAGATCGTTGGTCGGCTCGTCGAGCACCAGGAGATTGGAGGGTTTTGCCAGCGCGCGCGCCAGCATCAGCCGGCC
>DATGJS010000091.1:0-5295 GCA_035295025.1 Bradyrhizobium sp. | reverse complement strand
GCCTGCGCCCATGATTTCATCATGGGTTTTCCGCTCGGCTACGATACGCCGGTCGGCGAACACGGCACGCAATTATCCGGCGGCCAGCGTCAGCGCATCGCGGTGGCGCGCGCATTGCTCAAAAACGCGCCGCTCATCCTGCTCGACGAAGCCACCGCCGCGCTCGATTCCGAATCGGAGAAACAGGTGCAGGAGGCGATCGAGCATTTGTGCCAGAATCGCACCACGATCGTGATCGCGCACCGGCTTCACACCATCATGCACGCCGACACCATTTTGGTGGTCGAGGGCGGCCGGATCGTGGAGCGCGGACAGCACGACGATCTCATTCGCCGCAGCGGCCGCTACGCCTCGTTCTTTCGTCTGCAACAGCGCGCGCCGGTACTAGTGGAGTAGATTTGACATTCGCTCCCCGTGACCACGAATTCAATAAGCGAATGTCAAATCTAAAACTCCACTAAAAACCTATATTTGCTAGTGGTCCTTTGATTCTAACATTTGCAAAAGTGGCCGCCGAGAAGGGATGCAAATGTTAGAATCGGACCACTAGCGCCCACTGACGCAACCGCATAAAGAGACCCCTCAAAAACAACTCCAACCAACATGAGAGCGCCTATGAACGCCACTTCCTACGTCATTCCCGCCCCCGCACAACCCTCGCTCCCCGTCGCGGGCGACACCAAGGTCTATCCGGTTCGCCGCATCTGGTGTGTCGGGCGCAATTATCTGGAACACATCCGCGAGATGGGAAATGACGAGCGGGCGCCGCCATTTTTCTTCGCCAAGCATGCCGACATGCTGGTGCCGGACGGGGCGACGATCCCCTATCCGCCCTTGACCAAGGACCTGCATCACGAGGTCGAACTGATCGTCGCCATGAAGAGCGGAGGCTTGAACATTCCCGCCGACAAAGCGCTCGATCATGTCTATGGCTATGCGGTCGGCATCGACCTCACAAGGCGCGATTTGCAAATCGCCTCGCGCAATAAGCAGCGGCCGTGGGAAGTCGGCAAATCCTTCGACTATTCGGCGCCCTGCTCCGCGATTGTGCCAGCCTCGAAGATCGGCCATCCCTCCAAGGGCAAGATCTGGCTCACGGTGAATGGCAAGGAAACCCAAAAGGGCGATCTGACTGAGCTGATCTGGAGCGTGCCGGAAATCATCTGGCAACTTTCGCAACAGGTGAAACTCGCCGCCGGCGATATCATTATGACGGGAACGCCCGCCGGGGTCTCGCAGCTTCAACCCGGCGACAAAATCGAATGCGGCGTCGATGGCGTCGGCACGCTGAAGGTGTCGATTGGAAAGCCGGAGTAAGCGCCAGATCGCGAGTCCTCGTCATTGCGAGGAGTGAAACGACGAAGCAATCCAGACTCTTCGCTTACTTGCTGGATTGCTTCGCTGACGCTCGCAATGACGGCGTAGCCACTTGATGAGCGGCCCGCCCGCTACGCCCGCGCCAACGCCTGCAATCCCTTGAAGGTGAGGCGCTTGGGGTCTTTCACGCCGGCAAGATAAAACCGGCGGATGAAGGCCGCGGCCGTTTCACGGTCGCAATCGGTCAACGCGACCACGGCATCGATCGCAATTCGCTGAGCGTCCATGGGCTTCCTCATGGCAATCTTGAAACCTCAACCTACGCGATTTTAGGGGGCACCGATTAATTCGGCGTTAACCGTTTCACCATGATCGGTGCGCCGGATGGGGCCTTATTCAGTCACAAACCCAACTCGCGTGTCCCGGACGCGTTGCGGCATGTCATGCCGCCACGCAGCGTCCGGGGAACGCACCCTGGCTTACGAATACTTCATCACGCCGTCATCGACCTTGCCGAAGCGCAACGCCACGATGTCGAGCGCGTAGTTCTGATAAAGCCGCCATGGCCGCTTCGAGCCTTGTTTCGGCATTTGCGCGAGCGCGCGTTGCACATAGCCGGAGGTAAATTCCAGCGCCGGCAGTTCGGCAATCGTGGGATCGACATTGTGCGGCATGCACTGTTTGTAGCCGTGGCGATCCATGTGATTGAGGAGCCGGCAGACATATTCGCAGGTGAGATCGCATTTCAGCGTCCAGGACGCGTTGGTGTAGCCGAACGCAGAGGCGAGATTCGGCACGTCCGAATACATCATGCCCTTGTAATTCAGCGTCTTGGCGAAATCGACGTTGCGGCCGTCCACCACAACCTCCATGCCGCCGAGCACTTGCAACACGAGGCCCGTGGCGGTGACGATGATGTCGGCTTCAAGTTCACTGCCGTCTTTTAAGCGAAGGCCTTTTTCGGTGAAGCGGTCGATCTCGCAGGTCGCGATCGACGCGCGCTTCTCCCGGATCGACTTGAAAAGATCGCCATCGGGCACGAGGCAGAGCCGCTGATCCCAGGGATCGTAACGCGGGTTGAAATGGGTCGCGACGTCGTAGTCGGGGCCGAGCGCCGAGCGCACGCCGCCCAGAATGAATTGCTTGACCCGCGCGGGCCTGCGCCGCGCGAGCTGAAAGAAATACATACCCAATAGCACATTGCGCCAGCGGATCAGATGATAGGCGATCTTCTCGCCAAGCTTCTTGCGCAATTTGATCGCAAGCTGATCCCGCGCCGGTCGCGACACCACATAGGTCGGCGAGCGCTGCACCATCGTGACATGCGCGGCCTGCTTGGCCATCTCCGGCACCAGTGTCACCGCGGTCGCGCCCGAGCCGATCACCACCACGCGTTTTCCCGCATAGTCGAGGGTTTCAGGCCATCGCTGCGGATGGACAATCGCGCCTTTGAAATCGTCACGACCCAAAAATTCCGGCGTATAGCCTTCCTCGTAACGGTAATAGCCGGAGCACATGAAGAGGAAATTGCAGGTGAAGCGCACGATGTCGGTTCCACCCTCGCCCGTGTTCCGCTCGGCTTCCACGCTCCAGCGCGCCTCTTGCGTGGACCACGACGCGCGCTTGACGCGGTGACGAAAGCGAATCTTCTCGTCGATGCCGTTCTCAATCGCGGTCTCGCGAACATAATTCAGGATGCTCGGCCCATCGGCGATCGCCTGCGGCGCGGTCCACGGCTTGAAGGAATAGCCGAGCGTGAACATGTCGCTGTCGGAGCGAATGCCGGGATAGCGGAACAAATCCCAGGTGCCGCCGATAGAGTCGCGCCCTTCAAGAATGACGAAGCGCTTGTTCGGGCATTTTTGCCGCAAATGATAACCCGCGCCGATGCCGGAAAGACCGGCGCCGACGATCAAAACGTCGAAATGTTCGATTTGTCCGTCCATCTCTCGATTAGCGCGCAAAGCAGCGTGAAAATCAACGCCAGAAGAAAAGGCCTCGGATTGCTCCGGGACCTCTTGATGTTCGCTGTCATTCCGAACCGCGGAATGACGAGTGAAGGGCTTCTTCCTTCCTCATCCTGAGAGTCTGACCGGAAATGCAGGCCGTGAAATCAAGGATTTAGGATCGTCATTGCGAGCCAATGGGTCGCGCGAATGCGCGCCCGATGACAGGCTCCGCGAAGCAATCCAGAGCATCTTCACGAACTGGATTTCTTCGTCGCTCTAGCGCAAAATTGCTCCGCAATTTTGTCACGGGCTCCTCGCAATGACGGCGGAGAGAGCCGCATCAATACCGATAATGATCCGCCTTGAACGGACCCTCAGGCTTCACGCCGATATAGTCGGCCTGGTCTTTGCGCAAGCTCGTGAGCTTGACGCCGATCTTGGCCAGATGCAGCCGCGCGACTTTTTCGTCGAGCGACTTCGGCAACACATAGACCTTCTTCGCATATTTGCCGTCCTTGTTATTCGCAAACAGCTCGATCTGCGCCAGCGTCTGGTTGGTGAACGACGCCGACATCACAAAAGACGGATGACCCATGGCGTTGCCGAGATTGACCAGACGGCCCTCCGACAACAAAATAATGCGGTGCTTGTCGGGGAAAGTGATCTCATCGACCTGCGGCTTGATGTTGGTCCATTTCAGGTTGCGCAAGCCGGCGATCTGAATTTCGTTGTCGAAGTGACCGATATTGCAGACGATGGCGCGATCCTTCATCGCGCGCATATGCTCGATAGTGATGATGTCCTTGTTGCCGGTGGCGGTGACGAAGATATCGGCGCGCGGCGCGGCATCTTCCATGGTGACGACTTCATACCCCTCCATCGCCGCCTGCAACGCGCAGATCGGATCGATTTCGGAAACCATGACGCGGCAGCCGGCTTGGCGAAGCGAAGCGGCCGAACCCTTTCCGACATCGCCGAAGCCCGCAACCATCGCGATTTTACCCGACATCATCACGTCGGTGCCGCGGCGGATGCCGTCAACCAGCGATTCACGGCAACCATAAAGATTGTCGAATTTCGACTTGGTCACGCTGTCATTGACGTTGATGGCCGGAAACAACAACGTGCCGTTCTTCTCCATTTCATACAGGCGATGCACGCCGGTGGTGGTCTCTTCCGACACGCCCTTGATGTTTTTCGCGATCTCCGCGAAATAGCCCTTCGGCTTTTCCTTCAAGAGACGCTTGATCAGCGCGAAAAACACTTCCTCTTCTTCGGAAGCATGCTTGTCGAGGAAGGCCGTATCGCCCTTCTCGGCGCGAAGCCCGTTGTGCACCAGCATGGTGGCGTCACCGCCATCGTCGAGAATCATGTTGGGCGTGCCGCCACCGTGCCAGTCGAACAATTTAGCGGTGTAATCCCAATATTCTTTGAGCGTCTCGCCTTTGACCGCGAAGACCGGAATGCCGGCGGCCGCGATCGCCGCTGCCGCGTGATCCTGCGTCGAATAGATATTGCACGAGACCCAGCGAATATCGGCGCCAAGTGCGGCCAGCGTCTCGATCAGCACGGCGGTCTGGATCGTCATGTGCAGGGAGCCGGCGATCCGCGCGCCCTTCAACGGCTGCTTAGGGCCGTATTCCTCACGGGTCGCCATCAGACCGGGCATCTCGGTTTCGGCCAGCGAGATTTCCTTGCGGCCGAATTCGGCGAGCGAAATGTCCTTGACGATGTAATCGGTGAAGCCGGGCTTCGTGGCGGTGGCGGTCATGTTGATTTCCTGTCTGTGTCGCTGGTCATTCCGGGGCGCGCAACGCGCGAACCCGGAATCTCGAGGTTCCGGGTTCGGTCCTTCGGACCGCCCCGGAACGACGGTGAGAAATTAGACCGCGCGCTTGAGCGCGTCGGCGAGATCGGTTCGCTCCCAGGAGAAACTGCCGTCCTTTTCCACCGCGCGGCCGAAATGGCCGTAAGAAGCGGTCTTGCGATAGATCGGACGGTTGAGCTTCAGGGTGCGGCGGATATTGGT
>DATGJS010000090.1:0-3239 GCA_035295025.1 Bradyrhizobium sp. | reverse complement strand
CACTCCATCGCCGTCATCGTCGGTAGTCTTCGCAAGGAAAGCTTTACCCTTAAAATCGCCAATGCCTTGGTCAAATTGGCGCCAGCTACGTTGAAGCTGAATGTCGTTACCTTGCATGGCATTTCTTTTTTCAATCAGGATCTGGAAGGAAATCCGCCGGCCGATTGGCTGGCCTTCCGGGAGCGAATTCAGAAGTCGGCCGGCGTCTTGTTCGTGACGCCGGAGTATAATCGCTCCATCCCCGGCGTACTCAAGAACGCCATCGACGTGGCCTCGCGGCCCTATGGCAAGAGTTCGTTCAACGGTAAACCTACCGGCATTATCTCTAATTCGCCGGGGCCGCTCGGCGGGATCGCCGCGGCCAAGCACCTCCAGAATATCCTTCCGGGCATTTCGGGCGCCATCATGGGACAGCCGGAAACCTA
Source organism: Bradyrhizobium sp. (assembly GCA_035295025.1). Lineage (GTDB taxonomy): Bacteria > Pseudomonadota > Alphaproteobacteria > Rhizobiales > Xanthobacteraceae > Bradyrhizobium. The sequence goes on along the minus strand of DATGJS010000090.1, from coordinate 2,814 downwards.
TCTGAATGGCGTGGGCGATGCTTTCGACGAGAGCGGCGCCCTCACCAAGGAAGCGCTGCAAAAAGTGCTTCAGCAATATCTCGACGCTTTCGCGGCCTTTGTCGAAAAGCAAAACAGATAAGAGAGCGGCGAGTGCGTCGCGCCCGGATTTGGCGTTTAGCATTCCCTTAACCTAACCGTTGCATCCTGACACGGGATGCGAATGTTAGAATGGGGTTGCTAACCGGCCATGGTTTCCCGCAGGCGCCTCAAAGCGTTTCTCACCGGTCTTGCCCTCTACACGATGGCGGCCGGCATGGTCGGTTATTTCGGGGTCAACGCCTATACGGGCAAGTATGGATTAAATGCCCGCCAAGAGCTCGACCAGGAGATCATCGCGCTCACCTCTGAGCTGGCGCGACTCAAGCGGGAGCGGAGCGAAGGCGAGCAGCGTGTTTCGCTATTGAGGTCCGATCGGGTGGACCCTGATATGCTCGACGAGCGGGCCCGCTTTCAGCTCGATTATGCCAATCCACGGGACTTGGTGCGGACGACAAATCCGAATTAGTGGGTGACCGCCGGTCTGAAGTCCAGAAGCCAGTCGTCAAATTACAATTTCGCCCGAAATAGATTTCGAAAATGTCGCGTTGCGCCGCACTGCGGCAAAGCCGATCCTGTATCAGCTCACGCAAATCCTTTCATGGCTGTTTGACTTGAGCTAGAGAGAGAACAAACTGCTCTTTCATCCGGAAATGCCATGGCCGCACCCAAAAAGAACGTCGCAAATGACACCGCTGTGGGAAATGGTGTACACGCCCCGCCACCGCCTTTCACCCGGGCGCAAGAACTGAAAGCGCTGCGGGACATGCTCTTGATCCGGCGCTTTGAGGAAAAAGCCGGTCAGCTTTACGGAATGGGGGCGATCGGCGGCTTCTGCCACCTCTATATCGGCCAGGAAGCGGTCGTCGTCGGCATGCAGATGGCGTTGAAGACGGGCGATCAGGTCATAACCGGGTACCGTGATCACGGACATATGCTGGCTTGCGGCATGGAAGCCAAGGGCGTGATGGCCGAATTGACCGGACGCCGCGGCGGCTATTCCAAGGGTAAAGGCGGCTCCATGCATATGTTCAGCAAGGAGCAGAATTTTTACGGCGGTCACGGCATTGTCGGCGCGCAGGTCTCGCTTGGGACGGGCCTTGCCTTCGCCAATCATTATCGCGGCAATGATTTCGTCAGCCTGGCTTATTTCGGGGATGGCGCCTCCAACCAGGGCCAGGTTTATGAGAGCTTCAACATGGCCGAGCTGTGGAAGCTGCCGGTGATCTATGTCATCGAGAATAACCGCTACGCCATGGGCACCTCGGTGACGCGTTCTTCGGCACAGACCGATTTCTCCAAACGCGGAATCTCCTTCAATATTCCAGGCGAGCAAGTCGATGGGATGGACGTTCGCGCCGTAAAGGCGGCCGCCGACAAGGCTGTCGCCTGGTGCCGCGCCGGCAAGGGGCCGTTCATTCTGGAAATGCAGACCTACCGCTACCGTGGTCACTCCATGTCGGATCCCGCGAAATATCGCACCCGCGAGGAGGTCGAAAAAGTCCGCCACGATCAGGACCCGATCGAGCAGGTCCGCAACCGTCTGCTCCAAGCCAAAATGAGCGAGGACGAGTTGAAAGCCATCGATGCCGGGGTGCGGGAAATTGTGAACGCGGCCGCCGATTTCGCGCAAGCCGATCCCGAGCCCGATGTGAGCGAATTATATACCGACGTTTATCTCTGAAGGCCGGATGCATGTGGACCGTTCCGGTTACGGTCCTCAAGCCGCTGACGCATCGCCTAAGACGTGAATTTTTGCGGAGTTGATATGCCCATTCAAGTACTGATGCCTGCGCTCTCACCGACGATGGAGAAGGGCAACCTCGCCAAATGGCTGAAGCGGGAGGGCGAGGCGATCAAGTCGGGCGATGTCATTGCCGAAATCGAAACCGACAAAGCGACGATGGAGGTCGAAGCCACCGATGAGGGCACGCTCGGCAAAATCCTGATTCCGGAAGGCACGGCCGATGTGGCCGTCAATACGCCGATCGCGACCATTCTGGCCGATGGCGAAAGCGCCTCAGATCTGGCCAAGGCGACAGCGCCCGCCAAACAGGATAAGGCGGCGGAGTCAGTGCCTCCGGCGGCAGCCGCGAAATCAGCTTCCGTGCCAAAAGGTGAACCGGCGCATGCGGCCCCCACGGCGCCGAGCATCGCGGCCGCGGCCGACCCGGAAATCCCCGAGGGCACCGCGATGGTGACCATGACGGTCCGCGAAGCCTTGCGCGACGCCATGGCGGAGGAAATGCGGCGGGATCCGGACGTGTTTCTGATGGGCGAGGAGGTCGCCGAATATCAGGGCGCCTACAAGGTCAGCCAAGGCCTGTTGCAGGAATTTGGCGCCAAACGCGTGATCGATACACCCATCACCGAGCATGGCTTTGCCGGGATTGGCGTCGGCGCGGCGATGGCGGGCTTAAAGCCGATCGTCGAATTCATGACCTTCAACTTCGCCATGCAGGCGATCGACCAGATCATCAACTCGGCGGCGAAGACGCTCTATATGTCCGGCGGACAGATGGGCTGCTCGATCGTGTTCCGTGGGCCGAACGGCGCGGCCGCGCGCGTCGCCGCCCAGCACAGCCAGGATTACTCGGCCTGGTACTCGCACATTCCCGGGCTGAAGGTGATCGCGCCGTCGAACGCCGCCGACGCCAAGGGATTGCTCAAGGCGGCGATCCGCGATCCTAATCCGGTCATCTTTCTGGAAAACGAAATCCTGTATGGCGTGTCGTC
>DATGJS010000089.1:0-2346 GCA_035295025.1 Bradyrhizobium sp. | reverse complement strand
TGGACGGCGCTGGCGACACATCGTTGAACATCTCATTGCTTGGAAAAGACGACGCCACACCGGTGCTGGAGGAAAAGCCCGCCGGCCGCTCGCCTTTTCTTTTGACCTCGGACCATTACGGCCGCGCGATCCCGCGTCGGCTCGGCGATCTCGGCCTGCCCGAAAGCGAATTGCAGCGGCATATCGCCTGGGACATCGGCATTGCCGGGGTGGCGCGCGCGTTGGCCGCGCATCTTGACGCACACCTGATCGTGCAGACCTATTCGCGGCTGGTGATCGACTGCAACCGCCCGCCGGCATCGCCGAATTCGATTCCGCGCATCAGCGAGGCCACGATCATTCCCGGCAATGAGGGCCTCACCCGCGAGATGGGACAAGCGCGGCGGCGCGAGATCTTCGATCCTTATCATTGCCGTATTGCGCAAGTGATCGACCGCAGGCTCCGTGAGGGCGTGCCGACCGTGCTGGTGTCGCTGCATAGCTTCACGCCGATCTATGCGGGCATCAAACGGCCCTGGCATGTCGGCACGCTCTATCAGAGCGACACCCGCCTGCCGCCGCTCTTGCTCCGAGGTTTGCGCGCGCAAGGCGATCTCGTGGTCGGCGACAACGAACCCTATGCGGTGAGTGACGAGACCGATTACACCATTCCGGTGCATGGCGAGGCGCGCGGGCTGATGAATACCGGCATCGAAATTCGTCAGGATTTGATTTCAGACCCATCAGGCGAGGCGCAATGGGCGGAGCGGCTTGCGACTATTCTCGGCGAGATCGAAATTGAATTGCGCGCGGGAGCGCTGCTGCCGGTTTGAGAACTCACCGGGCTCGCGTCAGCGCGAGCCAGATGCCGCCGCCAATCATGAACCCACCGGAAACGCGCGACAAAACCCGCGTCCGCCGGCCTGAAAAGAAAATTCGCGCGCGGCCGGCGAGCAGTCCGTAAACCGCATCGGTAACGCCTCCGATCACCATAAAGGTGATGCCGAGCACCACCACCTGCGACAGATGATCTTGATTCATGTCCATGAATTGCGGAATGAAAGCGCCAAAAAACACGAGTACTTTGGGGTTACTGAGCGTGACCAGAAGCCCTTGTGCGAAAAATCCGCCACGTGGTGGCGACGGCGTCTCCGCTTCAATGCCTTCGACAGGGTTTCGGATCAGTCTGATGCCGAGCCAGACCAGATAGGCGGCACCCGCCAAGCGCACCCAGTCGAACCAATACCCCATAGTGGCCATCAGCGAGGTCAGTCCGACCGCGACGACCCCGATCACGATGGCAAGTCCAAGCTGTGCACCGGCAACCGCCGTCAACGCGGCACGCGTGCCATGGCGCAGGCCGTTGGCGATCACGAGCGTGACCATCGGGCCTGGCAATAGTGCCAATGCAATGCAGGCGACGACATAAGCGAGGTAAAGCTGGGGCGACATGATAGTGCCTGTAAGCCGTGAATAATGAAATGTGCGCGTCTTAACCGCCGTCGAGCGCCGCCGACATCCAGCGCGCCATGGAGCTGGCGTTGAGAAAATCAAGCGCCGCCCGCTCGACCTCACCAGCCCGGCCGGCACCCTTTGCCACCGCCACCATCAGGTCGCAACGGCGCGACACCGCGATCCCGATCGCGATGCGGCGCGCGCCGTTGGACAAACGCAGATCATAGGCCCGCATGCGCCCGGACATGCCGGCGATCTCGGCGACCTCCCCCTTGGCGAGCGGTACGAAACGCTCGCTGATCAGATCGAGATCGGCGACGCGATCGACCTCGTCGTCGTCGGCAACACCCGTATCGCAATTGCAGAAGCCGATCTTGGGCCGCACATAGACTTCGACCTCGCCGCCGCAGACTTCCGTTTCACAACGAAAAGCGCGCCCCGCCGGCCAGCCATCGCGCGGAAACTGCCAGGCGATTTCGCGCCAGCCGTCATTTCCGGCGCGGACATGCTGATAACCGGCAACGCCCGAGGCGGCGCCAATCGCCAGGATCAAGGCCGATATCAGCGATCCGCGCATCTCATTTCACCGTCATGGCAGGCCGGCGATCTTACGCGCCTCTCCGGTCAATTCCAGAATGTGAAGCCCGGTGTTGGCGCGATCGACAATATAGATATAGCCGCGCTCGTCGGTCTCCACATTATTGGTCTGGATCGCGACCTTACAGCGGTCCTTACCGTCGATTTTGACGCAGCGCTTGTCGGTCGCTTCCGTGATCGCGGGGATGAAATAGCCGACCTCGGCCGGGTGATAGGGATCGCGGATGTCAATCGCGCGCACGCCCGCGTTGAAATACGAAATGAACGCCATCTTCTTGTAGAAGACCGGCGCCATGCTCTCATTGGAGGAATGCG
>DATGJS010000088.1:0-18816 GCA_035295025.1 Bradyrhizobium sp. | reverse complement strand
GGATACCTACCCGTGTCCCCAGATGAGACGTTTAATATGCGTCATTAGTGATCTCGTGCAGGTCGCTCACTACTTAAGTATCCGCCCCGAGGTTGAGGCTGGCAGCGCTGTCACAGAACACCATAGTCGTGAAAAGAAATGGACCGAGGTCTTTGCTCAGTATCTCGACGTCCCCTGTCATGCGAGGAAAGTCTGGAAGAAAAATTCTCCCGTAATTAGAAATTTGGTCCCTTCTCGGTCATATAGAATAGATCGCCTGTCACTACAGCACCCGTCCGAGTCTGAGCCCGGAGGCGCCGATCTCGAGAGGAGTATTAGGTTGGTCGGACGAACGCTTTTCTGGAATCCTTGGGGATTGCATGGAGATTTTTCTGACGATAAGGGCGATGGCCGTGGGTATTCGAGCCAAACCTTAACGACGCCTCTGCTAGGGAGATTTGATCGCATTATTATTGAAGAAGCAAAACATACGGCCCGTTATGGACGGCCGCGCGGCGCTCCATGGGAAACGGTGTCCTTCTTCCGAAGACAGCAAATCGGTTTGCCGTTCGCATGCAAAAGAGCCGATATCAGCTCAAAGAACGAATCAAAAGTTGCTCGATTAGAGGCGTTCGAGAGTAGCCCATATCCAAGTCTAGTCCGAGTTGATGCTCAACAGGAAGGACTTAATAGCTGCGTTCCGTTGGCAACGATTAACTTGCTCCTAATTCAGCGTTCTGCCCGACTTACTTTCGTGGAAAGTCTTTTGACAGAAGACATCGTTATGCGGTCGTATTGTGATGGGTTGAGATCGCCATATGCGTATTTCGATCCTGAAAAAGATGTCGGCCTGCTTACAGATGGCTGGGGGGATATTTTCCTTGTTCTCTTTTCCGACATTCCTGAAGTCAAAATGCAACCATCAACAGGAAAAACAACCTTTGAAATCTACGCGAATGAAAGTAAGAAGATTTTGAATCGCTTGAGTGAGGTGATTCAGCTTCGCCGGTACCTGTTTAGAGACCCGCTTGTTGTAAGGAGTGAGACATCCTACACCCCCGCGGCCTTCGACGCTGCGTTGTTGCACCCTGAGAACTTTCAAACCACCATGTCAATTCGCTTCAAGTCCTCATGGAACGAGATGTCAGCTCCCGATCGCTTTGAAGAGCACGTACTAGAGCTGTTCAAAGAGTATAACTTGACGGACATGTTTTCGTTGTCGCGAGTTTCAGGCCGAACTGACTACTCGGTTAGTACAAAAGCCAGAAATTTCGGAAGAGCTCAAGAAGCCTACGCAAGATTCTGGTGTGACTCGCAGGAGAAAAATCCATATGGGGTAATTTATGAAAGGCTACGACGAGAGTTTTTCAAGGGTATAGCGGATCACATTGATAGTACGAGCACGTCAATCTCTGAGATACTCCCTTTTGGTGGGAGGGAGTTTACAGCCCAGTAAAACTGAAGCCCATGTCCTGAGTAATAACAATGGCATTCAGGCTCATTCAAAGATTCTGTGGTTTTTGATTGTCGCTTTCGAGTCTCTCACGAGCCGCAGAGCTCTCGTGACGTACTCGCGATCTCTAAGCTAAGCTGAGAAACATTGCGCTGACATCGCGATTTATCAATAGAATGGTGCGGGCGGCCGGGGTCGAACCGGCACAGCTCTTTCGAGCCGAGGGATTTTCTTACCAGCTACGGCTTTCGCCGCCTCGCCTTGGCGCGTCCGCGCTTTCGGCTCGTTTGTGGTCTGGACTATACCTTCACCGTCGCGCGTTCGCGCTTTAGGTGCTGCTCGTCTAGTCTCTACACCTTCGCGCCAGCCGTTCGGCTGGAGCGCTTGGCTCGGGATTGCCTGTTACCGGTTTCCCCGAATTTGGGCAGTTCTGCACCTTCGGTTTCCCGGAGGGCACTCAACTTGCTTAAGTCCCTTGCGTCTACCAATTTCGCCACGCCCGCGTAGCCCCAATCTAGCGGCGAGGTGCCGCGAGGCCAATGGAAAAGGCGTATAGCGGATTCTCAGGCGTTTTCGCTATCTTTTTGCTTTTTAGCGCTTTTCTTTGCTTTGGCGGGGGCCTTTGGACGCCGCACATTGATGACCGAAGCGTCGACCATGTTCTTGATGTGCGAGGCGTAGAAGTCCTCGATCATCTTGACGCTGGTCCGGCAGTTTTTGGCGATCTGATAGACATCCGCACCTTCAATAAGGCGCAGGCAGATGTAGGTATGTCGAAGGCTGTAGAAGGTGCGCCGTTGGCCTTCGCGATCGAATTTCAAATTGAGCTCATCCTCACCCAGGATCGCATTGAAAAGTTCATGCTGTTTCTTCGGGAAGACGATGTCGGTAGGGCCGAGCTTGTGCCGATCGACGATGCGTTGGAAGGGAAACACTGCGGCTGGCATGCTTTTACAGAAGCCGACACCCCGTTTGCCGCGAACGTCGATCTCGAGGATGGTTTCGCCGCTGTCAACGTCATCGACGATTTTCACATCCCGCACCTGAATGCGATGGGATTCATCAGGTCTGAGGCCGGTGTTCACCATGAAGATCACGTAGTCGTGCAGGTCTTCATAGTCGTCCGCATGCGTCTTGTGCGGTGGGTTCTTCGCACGATCTCGCGTTGCTTCGTAAAGGAGCTTGTACTCCTCCTTAGAAAACCAGGCACGGTGGGAGATTTTGCCGTTACTGCGATAGGGCTCCGACAAATCGGGCAGGCCAGAGATATAGCCTTTTCGCAGGGCTAGTTTCAGCACTTGCCTCAGCGCGACAGTTTCCTGATGCAATGTTTGACGTGCGGGTGGTTTGCCGGTTCCGGCCTTTGCGCTTTCGATCCTGTTCAGGCGATAGTCGTGAATCAGTCCTGATGTCACTTTGGAAATTCCCTTCTCGCCGAAGAAGGGGATGAGATACTTCCTTAAGCGCCGAGTATGGCCATCAACATACTGCTTGTTTCGCTGGCCGTCGGTCATGATCGGAAATTCGCGAATGAAGTCTTCGGCGACTTCCTTGAAGCGGATTTCGTTGTCGATCTTGATGACCTCGCCGAACTCGCCGCGCTTAAATTTCCCGCGAAGGCCGAGATACCAATCCTCGGCAAAGTCTTCGGCCTGTCGAAGCTCGTCCTTCTTGGTTGATGTCCGATATTGTTTGCCGCCAACGGATGCCGAGCTGTGCCACATGTCTCCGCGCCGATAGAGCTGAACTTTTCCGCCAAGGATCGTGTGACGTGTCGGCATTTGCGCGTTTCTTTCAGCGCGCCGGTTTGTGCTAGCCGTGTGCTAGGGGCGTGCTAAAATAGAAATACCCGTAAATAATTGAAAATCAATGAAAAAATTGATGTACGATCGTATGCAGAGGGATTTTAAGTCCCTTGCGTCTACCAATTCCGCCACGTCCGCTTTGGTCACAGGATCAGGTACTTAGCGCGTTTTTTGTACCCATGGAATGAGGAACGTCTATTGTTGCGCGCGGGATATTTTCATAAGCGATTGCGTCAATTCCCGCAAAGCCTCAATCCGGACATCTGCACCTGCTTTTTACGAAAACCTCAATTTTGTCAGGTTACAAAGCCGTATGATGGCTTCGCTTTCTCGCTTTTTTGTGCCGGCCCCGCAAGCGCTGGTGGGCACTTCCCAAAGTTTGTACTCCTTCGTGGCGCCCATTTTCACGAACTTCGGATCGGCGGTACTGGCAGGCACGCTTTTGCTTGTCCTCGGCGCGAGCTTGTCCGGCTGTGCCGAGATGGGCGAGGGCATGATTTCGGCCTTCGCCGATCCCGCGAAATACGATCTCTATAATTGCAAGCAACTGGAAAGCGAGCGCAAGACTTTGGCGGCCCGCTCGGCGGAATTGCAGGGCTTGATCAACAAGGCCCAGGCCGGCGTCGCTGGGCCCGTGGTGGCGGAGATCGCCTATCGCAACGAATATATCGCCGTGCGCGGACAGGCGAAGAACGCGGAGGCGGCATGGGCCCTTAACAAGTGCCGCGAAACGCCGCCCACGCCGGCTCGATCCGGGGTGTCACCGGCACCTTCTGCCACCGACAAAACCGGTCATGCCCCGATGCAATCGGGCAATGCGGTTTATTGAGCGGCTGATTTGATTTACGGGACGGCACCGTCTCAAACCCGCCAGCGATAGATCCAATCCTGCCGCGCCAACATGCGTTTCGGTCCCATCGCCTTGATGGCGAGATCGCGCGCCAGCGCAAGCGGCCCCGTCAGGTGATAGATTCGCCCCGCCTGGCGCGCGTAGCGCTGGATTTGGGTGACGCGGGGCCGGCGCTGCCGCGCATAGGATTTGAGCGCGTCGGACAGCGAAGCCGGGCTTTCGCTCTGTCTTTCGGCGATGCATTGAGCGAGCACCGCGGCGTCCTCAATCGCCATCGCCGCGCCTTGGGCCGCGAAAGGCAGCATGGCATGCGCGGCATCGCCCATGAGAGCGATAGCGCCGTCGGTCCATGGGTTACCTTCCGGAACGGTGAAAAGCGCCCATTTTCGCCAGCCGTCCACGGCGCCAATCAACATCCGCGGGACGGCGTGCCAGCCAGCGGAGGCAAACGCGCCTTTGATCTCGTTGGCCTCGCCGGCCTCGCTCCAGCCGGGCCTGTTCCATTGCCCCGGCACCACCGCAACCACATTGATCTGACGCGCCGCGGCAATCGGGTAAGCCACGAGATGGGCGTTTGGCCCCATCCAGAGCTGGACACGGCGCGACGTATATTCGCGCGGCAACTGCTTGGCATCGAGCGTCCCGCGCCAGGCGATCAACCCGGTGAAACGCGGCTGCATGTCGGAAGACAAATGCCCGCGAACGGCCGACCAGATTCCGTCGGCGCCGATCAACGTCATCGCCCGTTCCTCCTGCCGCGCCATGCCGCGGCGTTGAACGACGGTCAGGCCCTTGGCATGGGTGCTGACATCCTCGAACTGGCAACCGAGCCGCAGGTCGATGTCGGGGCAGTTCTCCACCTCCGTGCGAAGCGCGCCTTGGAGGTCGGCGCGGTGGATGACCCAATAGGGCGCCTCGGCGGGAAACATCGCGGGCTCCAGCGGGATGCGTGCAATCTCGCCGCCGCTTCGCGCGTTCATCAGGCTGATCGCCTCCGGCGTCACGGCGCGCGCAAGGTGGGATTGCAGCCCCAAATCGACCAGCACACGGCTTGCATTGGGCGAAAGCTGGATTCCGGCACCGACTTCTTCGAGACGCTCGGTCTTCTCAAGAAGGACGACCCGAAAACCCCGCCGCGCCAGCGCCAGCGAGGCTGTCAATCCTCCGATACCCGCACCCGCAACGATGATCGTGCGTGAAGCCGCCACTAGTACCGCCGATCTGAAGTCCCTGCACCACAAGCCGCTAGGTTCTCTTCAGGAACTTCAGATCGAGAAGCGGTACTCAAATCAATAGGTTTGCTAGTACCCATGACTTTCCGAAGCTCGTGAAAGTGGACGGCTCGCAATGGAGCACGAACTTCGGAAAGTGGGTACTAGTGATCCGATCAGGCGACCTTGTCGGTCAAAACGCATTCGGGTGGACGGGCCTCGCCGGCCTTGAGGTCGGCGGCATAGCGGTACAGCGTCGAACAATAAGGACAGATGATCTCGTTATCGTTGCCGAGATCGAGGAAGACGTGCGGATGATCGAAAGGCGGGTTGGCGCCGACGCACATGAATTCCTGCGAGCCGATCTCGATGACGGCAACGCCGGCATCATTGTGGAAGTGCGGGACGACATGATCGGACATCGAATTCACCTCGGGTAGCGACGGCAACGGCACGGCCGCGCCGCTCGAAAAACGGCATCACCATAGAGATGGAGATGGTTGATTCCTAGTGCCCACTTTCCGAAGTTCGCGATCCGTCCCAGCAGCACCTTTACGCGAACTTCGGCAAAGCAATGGGCACTAGAAAACTTATTGATCCTAGTACCGCTTCTCGATCTGAAGTCCCTGAAAGAGAACCTAGCGGCTTGTGGTGCAGGGACTTCAGATCGGGTGGTACTAGTGGCATGAATTTGACATGTTCCAGACACGTGCGGTAGCCCCGGCCGTTCAACCAGCCTATGCAAATTCGACCCAATCTTGGGGTTCCGGAAAAGCCCTTCTTTCGTCGGGGCGGTTATGTCGTAAAAGCGGCGCATGGCCGATCCGGCGGTGGTCAGTGCCGCCGCAAACGGCTAATTTCCGATCCTTTCCCAAAGATGGAATTGCCAATGCCGAGTTTTCTTCACGGCGCTGTTGAAATTGCTTATCTCGATGAGGGCGAGGGCGATCCGGTCGTGCTCGTGCACGGCTTTGCCTCCAGCAAGAACGTCAACTGGGTCTATCCGGCCTGGGTTTCGGAGCTGAAAAAGAGCGGCCGGCGGGTCATTGCCTTCGACAATCGCGGCCATGGCGATTCGAGTAAACTCTACGATTCCCGCGCTTATGAGATTGCGACCATGGCGAGCGATATCACCGCCTTGATGGATCATCTCGGCCTCGATCGCGCCGATGTCATGGGCTATTCGCTGGGATCGCGCATGACGGCGATGTTGGCGCGAAGCGCGCCGCATCGTTTGCGCTCGGCGATTTTGGGCGGCATCGGGATCGGTCTGATCGAAGGCGGCGGTCCCGGCGAGAATGTCGTCATGGCGCTGGAGGCCGAATCGCTCGATGAAATCACCGATCCGGTCGGGCGGACCTTCCGCGCCTTCGCCGACCAGACCCGGTCCGACCGGAAAGCGCTGGCGGCTTGTTTACGCGGCTCGCGCCGCCTGATGATGAAAGAAGAGGCGAAAGAGATAACGGTGCCGGTGCTGATCGCGGTCGGCACGGCGGACGAGATCGCGGGTTCGGCGCATGCGCTCGGCGACATCGTTCCGGGCGCGCAAGTGCTCGACATCCCTCATCGCGATCATATGCGCGCGGTCGGCGACAAGGTGTATAAAGCGGGCGTGTTGGATTTTCTTTCACGGCGGAAGTGAATAATCGCGCGGGTCGTTACCGCGTTGGAAGCGCTTTAGTCCCGCGATCATGACCGTGAAGGTCGCGATCCACACCAGGCGCGAGCCGTAACGATCATGCGGCCCCGAAATGACCGCGCAGATAAATGCATTGCCGATGAGCGCGAGGGCGACCGTTGCGATCAGAAGCGTCAATTCGTCGATCCGGCGGCGGCTGCCCGCGGCAAACAACATGGTAAAGACCAGCGCCGTCGAAATCAGCGCCACGGGCACGTGGATTAGATTGATCGGGCCGAAGGTGATGAAGCTGGTCTGCTGACGCGCCGCGTTCATCGGCCTCAATTGCGCCGGTAGATAGTGCGCGATAATGCCATGGGTATGAGGGATCGTCGGGCGGTCGGTGTTTTCGCCGGTGGCGACCTTGAGCATCTGTTCGCCGGCCGCCAGCATCGCCGCTTTGGCCTGCCATAGCGGATATTCGGCGAGCGAGTGGGTGACGATAAAACCCATCTCGTCGCCGAGACCGGAAAACCGGCCGAGCTTGTTGAAGACGGTCTCCCGGCTCCAGAGAAAATCATCCGCGGTTTCCGGCAAATCGTCGCGATAGGGGCAGAGCTTGAAATGCTGCTCGCCGCAATGATCATGCAGATATCGCGTCACGATGCCGTCCTGAAGCATTCGGGCAAACGCAATGGAATAGCCGCCGGGCGTCCACGCCCATTGGCCGGATAGGGCGAAATTGGCCGATAACAGCATCAGCGCGCCGACAAGGAGCGCGAGCAGGCCTTGGGCAAGGCCCATGACGGTTATCCGTCCGCCGAGAAAAGGGCGTGCGGCAAAGCCCGCGATGCAGAGCCCGAGCAACATGGCCGTCGTCGCGCTGTGGGTTGCGGCGGCAAAGGCCGTGAAGACAAACAGCGCGGCTTTTTCCATTCCCGAAATTTTGTCGCGATGTAGAACCAGAAGAAACAGCGACAATACCGACAGGCCGGCAAAGATGTCGGTCAAAAGCATGCTGGCGAGCCATGGCAGCGCCGTGGTCACGGTGAGCGCGAGGCAAGTGGCGAGCAACCGCCACGGCTTGGCCAGGTCGAAGACGCGCAGCGTTAGCTGCAAAATCCACATCGTCGAAAGCGCCTGGGCGGTCAGATCGAGCCAGAAATAGCTGTTCTCGCCGAAATGAAGATAGAGGCCAAATACCGTGGACCGGCTGGGGACGAGATAGCCTTCATACCACCGTGCCAGATAGCCGCCGGTATCCGACTGGAGCAGGGGATAGCCGTTCCACAGCGCGGGTCCCAACAACATCAAGGGGATCGCGACGGCGCTGATCCAGACCCAAACTGGGCTCCTCGCGCGCGCTTTTAAAATGTGCGTTGTAATGCGTTTTCCCCCAATTCCAACCACCTTGCCCGGGGAAGGAGGGGTGCGGAAATCCGCCAATAGTCGGATTTACGGCTTGATGCGGCCGAAGCTGCCACCATGTGGAGGGGCGGTTAGGTCCCGTATCGGCCTTTCCCCGACGTTCACCTTGGCGTGAAAGTCGAGGGACGGCGAAACTCCTTCATGTTAGGATAATAAAAGCCAAGAGACGTGAAGCGATTTGACGATCTGATCTATTGAGCGTCAAGATTTGTAAGATATTATAACTATTTACGAGCGAAGGCGATGGTAAAGCATCAGGCAAATCCACAAAGCGGCAGCAGGCTCGCGACGCTCGATCCGATCTGGGATCGCGTGCGGGCGGAGGCCGAGGACATCGTCCGCCGGGAGCCGGAGCTGGCGTCTTTTATCTATGCCACCGTGCTTCATCACGAACGGTTGGAACAATCCGTGGTGCACCGGATCGCCGAGCGCCTCGACCATTCGGATTTGTCGGGCGATCTCATTCGCCAATGTTATGACGAAGCGCTTCGCGATGACCCCGATCTCGGCAACGCTTTTCGCGCCGATTTGGTGGCGGTTTATGACCGTGATCCCGCTACCTCGCGCTTCATCGATCCCTTGCTTTATTTCAAGGGATTTCACGCCTTGCAAGCCTACCGCCTGGCGCATTGGCTGTTCAAGAAAGGCCGCAAGGATTTCGCCTATTATCTTCAGAGCCGTTCGTCGGCGGTGTTTCAAACCGACATTAACCCGGCGGCCAGGATCGGCCGCGGCATCTTTCTCGACCACGCCACCGGTTTTGTGTGCGGCGAGACCGCCGTCATCGAGGACGACGTTTCGATTTTGCACGGCGTCACATTGGGCGGCACGGGCAAGGAAAATGAGGATCGCCACCCCAAGATACGCCACGGCGTGTTGATCGGGGCGGGCGCAAAAATCCTCGGCAATATCGAGGTCGGCCATTGCGCGCGGATCGCGGCGGGCTCCGTGGTCGTGAAGCCCGTGCCCAACAATGTGACGGTCGCAGGCGTTCCCGCCAAGATCGTCGGAGAAGCCGGTTGCGCCGAACCCTCGCGCACCATGGATCAAATGCTCAACGCGACCGGGCTGTAGTTTTCAAGGGTGATAGATTTTCAGCCCCGGGCGCGGGGTACGAAGCTTGACCAGTTTGCTCGAAAACGCTCTGGAGAACGACACGTCGTCGTGTCATATGACCGGGATATCAGTGGCGGTTTCCACCATGCCGTCCTAAAATTTCCTCTACACCTGCCAAATCAGATCGGAGACTGCCGTGGACGTTCAGGAAGTCAGGAAACTCGACGCCTATCTCAAGCGCCTGTTCGGTAATCCCAAGATACGGGTGGTGCCGCGGCCGAAAAAGGACGATTCCGCCGAGGTCTATATCGGAGAGGAATTTATCGGCGTTTTGTTTGTCGACGATGAAGACGACGACCGCTCATTTCAATTCCAGATGGCTATTTTGGAAGACGATCTGGTCGAGCAGGGTTGACGGGCGAAGATCGAGGCGTGGCCGTCATTTCGGCCCGCGCAGTTGCTCCGTCAGGCGGTCCATCGCCTCGGCCACCTCGCGCCAATGCGTGAGCCAGGCGCGGGGAAAGCGAAAAATCAGATCGGCTCCCTCGACGCGGCGCTCGCTCAAGCACATGCCGGGAGTGGCGCCCTCGCGGGTACAGCGCGCGGTGAGATGAGGCGCGCTGCTTGAGAAAAGATCCTCCCCGCTATAGGGCGAGTTGTCGCGAAAGGCGCGGATCGTCAAACCGTCTTCCCCGGTCGTGGACGCTTGATCGAGATAGCGCGGAAAAATCGTCCGCACCCGCATTTCGGGCGCCAAGGAATCGTGATGCGCGGCGATTGAAAGGAAAATCCTGTCGATCGGTTGCATCGCCTCATCCACTTCGGCCGCGCTGACATGTTTCGGAGCGTCGGGTGGGTCGAGCGAGGGGAATTTGAAACTCAGATCGATGCGTTCCTGCGGTCCGGAATGGTGCTGGATTTTCATGCGGATCGAGGCCGCGGGAACGTTGAACAGGGTTGAGCCGATACTCACCGGCAGCCGCGTCGGACCGCTGGAAGTATCCGGCTCCCAGGTTGGCCACAATAAATAGCCAACAAGGCCGATCGCGCCAATGGCGGCGACACAGATCAAAACGATTGCAAAAAAATGGCCGCCCAAATCTTTGCCGGGATGGCGCGCGAAGTTTTGCGTTGTCGTCAGGAAGGTCATGAAAAGGGCGATCGCGGGATCGGGGAGGGTCGAATCAACGCCGAATATGCCATGCGAGCGGCTATTTACGCATGGTTTTGCGAGAACACGCCAGGTGCGAGCCATGTGCTGGTCGCGGTTCCGGCCCGGCCGGTTAACCTTTTCTTAAGGATGTTGTGGCGGCGGCCCGTCAATTTTGCGAAGCAAAGGCAGTTTTCCAAAAGTGGTTGCGTGGATTGCCTATGATGTCGCCGGATGCGTTGAATTCCTTCTTTTCCCTCTGTATCGGTTTTGCGTTCGCTGGCGCGCTGGCCAGCGGCTATCAGGCCTTTTTGGAACGTCCCGCCGGTTTCGGCCTGCTTCAAGAAGGGGTTGCGCCGCGAACCTTCGCCGCGGTTCCTTTTCTGGTGTTCGCCGCGCCCTTCATCATCATGCGCAACACGCTGCGTGGAGCGCGGATCGAGCGGAGGCGCTTCGAATTCGTGCTGATGGCAACGGTGATCGCGGGATTTTGGAGTTTGATGTCGGGAACGTTTTTTCTGATGACCCTGCGCGCCGCCGGATTGCTGGCCTGAATTTTTTGGTTTGACGCGTTTTCTTGACGCGAACCGGGTATCCACCCTCGGATCGAGTCCGAGGGCATGCTTCGCTTGAAAACGCTTTGATGGCTGTGCCAGAGTCTCCGTAACGAACTACGGAAAGTGGGCACTGGCGAGCATGGCGATCTATGAACTCGACGGGCAGGCACCCGATCTCCCTGCCAGCGGCAATTACTTCATCGCCGATACCGCGACCGTTATTGGCAAGGTACGCCTTCTTGAAGGGGCCAGCGTCTGGTTCGGCGCGGTGTTGCGCGGCGACAATGAATGGATTGAGATCGGCGAAAATTCGAACGTGCAGGATAATTCGACCTGCCACACCGATCGCGGCTTTCCGCTGACGATCGGCAGGAATTGCACTGTCGGCCACAACGTCATTTTGCATGGCTGCACGCTGGAAGACGGTGCGTTGGTGGGGATGGGGTCCATCGTGATGAATGGCGCCAGGGTCGGTCGCGGCAGTATCGTCGGCGCAGGTTCGGTGATCACCGAAGGCAAGCAGTTCGCCGAGCATTCGCTGATCATCGGCGCGCCGGCACGGGTGATCCGCCCCCTCGATCCGGCGCAAATGGTCGCCATGGGGGGCGCCGCCAAATTCTATGTCGGTAACGGCCCTCGATTCAAAAACGGCTTGAAGAGAATCGGCTAAACGGCCGCCTCAGCTTATCCCTTTAAGATTCTGATCGGCATCACGATTTTGTCCCTCCACCGCCGCGCGGTCTTTCCGGCCGCTTTAAGCCGGCGCGGTGGCGTTTGTGCGCGCGTTCGCGGCCGGGGGACGACAGTTGCCGCAAATTGGAGCAATCGCAGTTAAACTTATGGTAGTGGCTGACGGGTTATGCTTGCCGCCCAGGCAGAAGGTTCCAATCCGTATTGCCCAGACTGGACCACGAGCGCCACCCATGATCGGCAAAATTCGCAAGCTGCTCAGCGATTGTCTTGATTTTATCGACAATCTTCGCCTTTCGGAGAAGGTCTCCGGAATCGTCGGCATGTTGGCCGTCGTGCTGGCTTTGCTGGTGGTGATGTCGATTCAGACCGTGCGGTTGCAAAGCGAATACCGTCATGGCCTGGCGGCCTCGGCGGCGACCGCCATCAATGTCGGGCGCGTCAACGCGCTGATCTATGCGATCGTGATGGAGTCGCGCGGCGTTTACATGTCGACAGAGCCCGACACGGTGAAGCGCTATGCCGATGAGCTGCTCAGGCGCAACCGCGAGCTTTCCGCCGTCATGGCCGAATGGGAAAAGAGCGCCGATTTCAAAGATGATGCCCGGTTTGAAGGTTTCCGGAAGCGCATTCTGCAATTCATCGACTTTCGCCGTGAGTTGGCGCGCCGGGCAACCCAGATCAGCCCCGCCGCGGGACGTAGCTGGGGCGATAACGACGCCAACCGTTCGCTGCGTGTCGCGCTCAACCGGGATATCGAGGCCTTCGAAAAGGAGCTCGACGGCCGCGCCGCGGTCGTGACCGAGCTCGCCGATCGGACCCGGACAGCATCGTGGTATCTGGCGGCGCTGGGTCTGTGTGGCCTGTTGCTCGGCGCGCTCAACTTATTAGCCGTGCGGCGCGCGGTGATCACGCCATTGGCGGAGATTGCCAAGACCACCGATTTGATCGCAGCCGGTAAGACCGATCTCGGTATTCCATATGATAATCGCCGCGACGAGATCGGGCACCTCGCGCGTGCCGTGCGAAATTTCCGTGACGCGATCTCCCATAATCAGAAACTCATCCAGATGGAACTCGGCACGGCGCGGCAGCGCGATGTTGCGCGGGGCGAACGCGACCGGTTGAACGACAAATATCTGGAGACCAAATGGCAACTCAGCGCCGCGCTCAATAATATGCCCCAGGGCCTCGTCATGATCGATGCGAAAGGCAACGTGTTGACGACCAACCGGCGCTACCGCGCCATGTATGAGTTGCCGCCGGAGATCATCGTGCCCGGCTGTTCGTTGCGCGATCTTCTCACCTATCGTGCCGAGCATGGCACGTTTCAGGGGGATGTCGATGCGTTCATGGCCTCGATCCTGGAGCGTGTCGCGAAAGGAAAGCCCGCGGTTACCGAACTGGCGTTGCCGGACGGCCGTTTGATCCGGATTTCAGAGGAGCCGATGGCGGGCGGCGGCTGGGTATCGACCCACGAGGATTGCACCGAGCGGCGGCGCGCCGAACGCATGCTGGAGCGCACCGAGAAATTCCTGGCCACCGTGTTGGAGAGTATGCCGCAGGCGATCGTGGCAAAGGATGCGCGCACGTTGCGTTATACGTTCGTGAATCGGGCCGCCGAGGTGTTCCTCGGATTGCCGCGCGCCCAGGTGATCGGCAAATCGGTGTGGGAACTATTTCCCGCCGAAACCGCCGAAAAGATCGAGCGCCAGGATCGCGAGGCGCTTGCGGGAAACCGCGAAAGCGAACACATCGTTCGCACTGTGAGTACGCCCAATAATGGCATGCGGCATGTCGCGGTGCGGCGCTTGCGGATCGCCGATCAGTCCAGCGAGAATATGTTGATCAATATGATCGAAGACCGCACCGGCCAGGCCGCGGCTTCCGGAGTTGCCGCCTGACGGCTCCGAACGGGCGCGGACGAGAAAAGCGCTTGCCTCCCAATTTCGCTTCCTAAAACGGTTTTTAAGTTCCCACGACAGCTTTTCTTCATCGCGTTTTAGTCGCGCAGAAGTGAGCCTTAAAGCGCGGGCATTTGGCCGTGTCGCCGCCATGCCGCGGAACGCGATTGCGGCGAAAGAGTCATCCGCCTGCGGAGTGTGCTTTTTCACCGAGGAGGGTGACAATGTTGCGGAAAACAATGATCGCATTATGTGCGGTGGCGTCGGTGGGCCTGTTGACACCGGACGTGGCCTTGGCGCGTGGCGGCGGCCACGGTGGCGGGGGAGGCGGCCACGGTGGAGGCGG
Organism: Bradyrhizobium sp.; assembly: GCA_035295025.1. GTDB lineage: Bacteria > Pseudomonadota > Alphaproteobacteria > Rhizobiales > Xanthobacteraceae > Bradyrhizobium. Next base: position 4,769 of record DATGJS010000088.1, on the reverse strand, counting down.
CGGGCGCGCCGGCGGGAGTTTCGGCGGCGGCGGTTTCGCTGCGCGAGGCGGGAACTTCAGCAATAGCTTTGCACGCGTCACGCCGAATGCGGGCATCCAGGGCAACCGTTTCGCCAGCGGCAATTGGGGCCGCGGATTCGATCGTGACCGTCGCGGATTTGACCGTGATCGTGATGGATTCCGTCGTGGCCGCGGTTTCTTCGGCGGCGGATTTGTTTGGGATAACGGCTGGTATGATGGCTACTGGGGCTACCCGAATTACGCCTACGACGATTCTTACTATTATAATGAGGGCTGTTATGTCGTGCGGCGTCACATTCATACGGCCTATGGTTGGCGTTGGCGGCCGGTCCAGGTTTGCGGTTGAGGGTATGGCCGGCAGCCTTTCGTGAAGAAGGCTGCCGTCAAAAAAGCGCGCGGTAAAATAGCCGCGCGCTTTTTTCAACTGTTGTCCGCTTCGACCCGGCCGCGAGGGGCGAACGGGGCTGATAATCAGCCGAGCACTTTGTATTTCTTCAACCAGCCTTGCATCTGGTTCCAGCCATCTTCGGCGGCTTCCTTGCGGTAGCTCGGGCGATAGTCGGCATGGAAGCCGTGCGGGGCGGCGGGATAGATTTTGAACTCCGCGGTCTTGTTCGATTTGGCGAGCGCTTCCTTCAGCGCCTCGACGGTGGCCACGGGAATGCCGGTGTCGGCCTCACCATAAAGTCCGAGCACGGGCGCCTTCATCTCGCCCGCGAGCTGCGTCGGGCTCTTGGGCCAGAGCGGGTTCGGCGAATCGACCGGAGGTCCGTAAAAGGAAACGCCGGCCTTCAAGGCGGGGCTATGGGCGGCATATTCCCACACCGTGCGCCCGCCACGGCAGAAGCCGATGATTCCGAGCCGCTCGGTATTGCCGCCTTGGGCCTTGGCCCAAGCCACCGTGCTGTCGAGATCGGACAGCAGTTCGGCATCCGGCTTGGAATTGACGATCGGCAGAAGCTGCGGGATGTCGGTGATCTTGGTGAGATCGACGCCCTTGCGATAATAATAATCGGGGGCGATCGCGAGCGCGCCGAGCTTGGCCATGCGCCGCGTGACGTCACGGATGTATTCGTGCAACCCGAAAATCTCCATCGCGACCAGGACGACGGGCGGGTTGGCGACGCCCTTGGGGCGCGCGAAATAACCGGGCATTTCGCCGTCGGCGACCTTGATCTTGATATCGCCGGCCTCAAGGCCGTCGGTATCGGTCTTGATCACGTCGGCTCGCACGGGGCCGGCGGCCAGCGTGTAGCCCGCCGCGACGGCGGCAGATGCGGTCATGAAACCGCGCCGGGAAAACGGCGCGGTTTTGGTCAGTCCGATGACGTCGGACGTCAACTGGGTGTGCACGTTCATGTGGATTCCTCAAAGGATAATGAAGGTGACCATCCAGCCGGTATTTGCCGCGAAACGCAAGTCACCAGACCGCGAGGAACCGGGCGGGAGATGCCAAAAACAAGGCCGTCGGCGCAGCATGTGACGCGGGTAGCAGGTGGTGCGGTCTACTTCACAAAACTGACAAAAAAGTTGCGGCCAGGCTTTGGGGGAAGCCTGGCCGCGCGCGGTCCGGTCTGGGACGGGGAGGGGTGGGGATGTGACCGGCTCGCGTAACCTTTCTCTTTTGTCAGCGATCCCTGGCGCTGGCGGTCGAAACCGCGGGCCGGGGGTCGCCGAGGGAAACCCAAACGTTCTGGTCGCTCTGCGATTGGCGTTTGACGAAGCGGTATCCGGTTTCGGTCCAGGCCACGACGTTTTCGTTCTGGTTGTCCAAAATGAACTCGCCTTTGTCGGACTTCACCGTCAGCACCGCGTGGCCTTCGCCCATCTTGTCGCGCACCACCGTGATCAGAAGCGCCTCACGCGGCCAGCCCGCGTCCATCAGCATCTTGCGCTTCAGCAGCACATAGTCTTCACAGTCGCCATAGCCGTCGGTCGGCAACGACCATTTCTCGATCACGCCCCAATGATCCATGTCGGTCATCGGTTTGACGGTCTGATTGACCCAATGGTTGACGCGCAACAGATCGCGCCAAGCGGCTTGCGTCATGACGATGTCGCGCGGTTGCGACGGACCACCCCGGCATTCGCCAGGATTTTCATTGCAGAAATCGACCCAGCCGATCGGCGCACGCGTGGTATCGCCGAGGCTTGCATAAAGCGCCCGCTCGTCGGCGGCCCGTGCCGCCGTACTCAATCCCAAAAGGATGGCGGCGACCGCCAAACCTTTTCGCTCCCTGACTCCAAACATGATGGCCCCCGTTTTTATTTTTTTGTTGGGACCACATTGCGCACAAAGGTTTTGCGCGGCGGCTAAGTATACCAAGTACAATCGAGCTAAATACTGATCAATACTTCAGATAATTCGATCTTTATTTGAATAGAATTCGAATACAATTTTAGACAACCGCAATTGATTCAAATTTTATCGATTAACGGCCGGATCCCTGAAATATCCGCCTTTACGGTGGCGAAGCGCGCCGCTGTTAACGGCATTCCGACGGGTTTTTCACCGGCCAAGGTACAGACGGGCCGGCTTTTTGGCCGCCTATGCGACAAATCCGGTGGTTTATGGCTTTTTACCCCCCGCTAACGCTGTCCGCGATGAGGCCGGAAAACCTTGGCAAGAGGCCATGGCCGTGCATGCTGTCGCGCGAGAACAGCGAGGTGATCATGAAAAATGTGTTGTTGGGTCTTTGGACCGTCATCGGCGTTGCGATCGGCGTGCCGGTTGCCGCCGAAGAGGCCGCCCGCGTTAATCCGACCGATCCGCAGCCGACCTGTATCATGTGCCCGGGGACCCATATTCCGGTCGCCGAACTTGAAAGCTACACCAAGAAGGCGATCGCCGAGAAGTTGATCGACCAGCAGGTGCGCGACATCGATATCGGGAAAGCGCGGATCGGCATCGGCATGGTCCATCGCGCTCGGCTGGAGAGGCCGGCGCCCCATTCAGTGGCGGAGCATGACCAGATCAGCGAGGTCTATCACGTGATTTCGGGCTCCGCGACGCTGGTGCTCGGCCCCGATATTGTCGAGCGGCAACGCCGTCCGGCCACCATGCGCACGGTCGTCGAATTCAACGGCCCCGGCAATAATGGCTCGGATATTCGCGACGGGATTGCCTATGAAATCAAAGCCGGCGATGTCGTGGTCATTCCGGCCGGCACCGGGCACTGGTTCACCCGGATCGACGACCACATCGATTATCTGATGGTGAGGATCGACCCCGACAAGGTCACGCCCCTCAAGGGCGCGGCGCAGTCGGCCGAGTATCTGTCGAAGCCGGCTGCCAAGGGGGAGTAAGATAAAGCGCTACCGCGCCGTGACGCTTTCCTCGAGCGTATCGGGCATCTGCTCGTGGAGGAATTCGAGCGCGAAACCTTCTTCGAGATTGCGCACCACGCGCGCCTGAACCTTGCCCAGCATCACCAGCGATTTCAGCGGCGGGCGGTTTTCGGCCGCGATCGCCGCCCCCGAACGCGACATGTCGATGATGCGGCAGGTCATCTTGGTGCCGTCTTCCAGCGTCATGAGCGCAATCGGGTTGCGCGGAATGATGCGGTCGTGGCGGCGATCCTCGGGCAGGCTGAGAATGTCGCGGTTGGCAAGCCAGGTCAGTTGCGCCGCGAGCTTGTCGCGTTTGCGGGCGGTCGCACCCACCGTCATGGCAAAGCCATTGTCGATGATGCGGGTGATTTTGCCTTCGACCCGGCCGATATGGTCGAGATAGGCGATCACCCGATCGCCGACATTGCCGATGCCGGGCGCGAGCAGCGCGAGCCCACCGGGCGACATATTGATGATCTGGCAAGGAAATTCGCGCCGGTCCGGAAGCATGTAACGTCCCAGCAGGTGCACCTTGACGCGCTGGAAACGTCGCCGCTCCTCGGCGGATGGAACTACCGGTTTCTTGTTCGCCAAAGACATTTTTGCCGCCAGACCACCGGCTTTCCAGTGCCCTGAAACCGAAGTCGCCGCACTCACCGGAGCGGATTTGGTTCAAAGGGACACCAGCGATTGATTGACCCTACGGCCAGCAAGGTTAACGAGCCGTTAGCGATGACCTAGATTCGCTTTCGACGGGAGCGATCTTCGAAAACCCTGCCATCCATCAACACCGACCGAAGGCCGCCTCAAGCCGCGCGGATATTGCCGAGGAAGCGATCGACATCGGCACGCAAGGCCGCCGCCTGCTTGCTGAGCTGTTCCGCCGAAGCCAGGACGCTGCTGGAGGCCGTCCCGGTCTTCTCGGCGGCGTGATTGACGGTTGCGATGCTGCTTGATACCTCGCCGGTTCCCTTCGCCGCCTCCTGCACGTTGCGGGCGATTTCCTGCGTGGCCGAACCCTGCTGGTCCACAGCGATCGAGATCGCCGAAGTGATCTCGTTGATGGCGCCAATGGTGCGGCCGATGCCCTCAATGGCCTCGACCGCTTCGGCGGTCGCGCCCTGCATGGCACCAACCTGGGCCGAGATTTCGTCGGTCGCCTTCGCGGTTTGACTGGCGAGCGACTTGACCTCGTTGGCAACCACCGCAAAGCCGCGTCCTGCTTCGCCCGCCCGCGCCGCCTCGATCGTGGCGTTCAAGGCCAGAAGATTGGTTTGGCTGGCGATGTCGCTGATCAGCTTGACCACATCGCCGATCTTTTGCGCGGCCGCCGAAAGCCCCTGCACCGTGACATTGGTGCGGTTGGCTTCCGCGACCGCTTGGCCAGCGATCTCGGTCGATTGGCTCACCTGCCGGCC
>DATGJS010000087.1:0-2750 GCA_035295025.1 Bradyrhizobium sp. | reverse complement strand
ATGGTTCGGCGCTGTTCACCCGCGGCGAAACCCAGGCGATGGTGGTCACCACGCTCGGCACCGGCGAGGACGAGCAATATATCGACGCGCTGTCAGGAACGTATAAAGAGACGTTCCTGCTGCACTACAATTTCCCTCCCTACTCGGTCGGTGAAACCGGCCGTCTCGGCGGCACCAAACGGCGCGAGATCGGCCACGGCAAGCTCGCCTGGCGCGCGGTCCATCCCGTGCTGCCGCCGCACCACGAATTCCCTTATACGGTGCGTGTGGTCTCCGAGATCACCGAATCCAACGGCTCGTCGTCGATGGCTTCGGTCTGCGGCGCTTCGCTGGCGCTGATGGATGCCGGCGTTCCCTTGAAGCGGCCGACCGCGGGCATCGCGATGGGCCTGATTCTCGAGGACAAGCGCTTTGCGGTGCTGTCGGACATCCTCGGCGACGAGGATCATCTCGGCGACATGGACTTCAAGGTGGCCGGCACCGAGAGCGGCATCACCTCGCTCCAGATGGACATCAAGATCGAGGGCATCACCGAGGAGATCATGAAGGTCGCGCTCGGCCAAGCCAGGGAAGGCCGCATCCACATTCTCGGCGAGATGTCGAAGGCCTTGACGGCGGCGCGCGCCGAACTCGGCGAATACGCCCCGCGCATCGAGACCTTCAAGATCGCCACCGACAAGATCCGTGAAGTGATCGGCACCGGCGGCAAGGTGATCCGCGAGATCGTCGAGAAGACCGGCGCCAAGGTCAATATCGAGGACGACGGCACGGTGAAGGTCGCTTCCAATGACGGGGAAGCGATGAAGGCCGCCATCAAGTGGATCAAGTCGATCGCCTCCGATCCGGAAGTCGGCCAGATCTACGAGGGTACCGTGGTCAAGGTGATGGAGTTCGGCGCCTTCGTGAATTTCTTCGGCGCCAAGGACGGGCTTGTCCATATCAGCCAGCTCGCCGCCAACCGCGTGCAGAAGACCTCCGACGTCGTCAAGGAAGGCGACAAGGTCAAGGTCAAGCTGCTCGGCTTCGACGACCGCGGCAAGACGCGGCTGTCGATGAAAGCGGTCGATCAGACAACCGGCGAGGATCTCGAAGCCACGCCAAAAGCCGAGGCGCAGCCGGCACGTGAAGCCGCCGGCGAGTAAGCGCGGTTTGCAAGAATGCAATAAAAAGGGCGGCTGAAAAGCCGCCCTTTTGTTTTTCGTTATTGACGGCTCAACCGGCGATGTCGAACCGGTCGAGATTCATCACCTTGGCCCAGGCGGCGGCGAAGTCCTTTGCGAATTTCGCCTTCACATCGGCGCTGGCATAGACCTCCGCGAAAGCCCTCAACTGGGCATGCGACCCGAAAATCAAATCGACGCGCGTGCCCGTCCATTTGAGCGCCTTTGACTTGCGGTCACGGCCTTCATAGGTGCCGTCGGCGGCCGGCTGCCAGACCGTGCCCATGTCAAGCAGATTGACGAAGAAGTCGTTGGAGAGCGTCCCCACCTTTTGGGTGAAGACGCCGTGCTTGGATCCCCCGATATTAGCGCCGAGCACGCGCAAGCCACCGACGAGCACCGTCATCTCCGGCCCCGTCAATTTCAGCAATTGCGCCTTGTCCACCAAGGCCTCCTCGGGCTTCATGAATTGGTGCTTCTTGCCGTTGACATAGTTGCGGAAACCGTCCGCGCGCGGTTCGAGCGGGGCAAAGGAGTCGATGTCGGTTTGATCCTGCGAAGCATCCATGCGTCCCGGCGTGAACGGCACCTTCACCTCATGACCGGCGTCCTTGGCGGCCTTTTCGACCGCCGCAGAGCCGCCGAGAACGATCAGATCGGCGAGAGAAACCTTCTTGCCGAATTCCTTCTGGATCGCCTCTAACTTCCCGAGAACGGTCTTGAGCTCCGCCGGCTGGTTGACCTCCCAATCCTTCTGGGGACTCAGGCGAATGCGCGCACCATTGGCACCACCGCGCTTGTCGGAGCCGCGGAACGTCGATGCCGACGCCCATGCGGTCGAGACGAGTTGGGATACCGACAGGCCTGAGCCGAGAATCTTCGCCTTCAGCGCGGCTATGTCCTGATCCCCGATCAGAGGGTGATTCACCGGGGGAACCGCATCCTGCCAGATCAACGTTTCCTTCGGCACGAGCGGTCCGAGATAGCGCGCGATCGGGCCCATGTCGCGGTGCGTAAGCTTGAACCAAGCCCGCGCAAAGGCGTCGGCGAACTGGTCGGGATGCTGGTAGAAGCGCCGCGAGATCTTCTCATAGACCGGGTCGAAACGCAGCGACAGGTCGGTGGTCAGCATGGTCGGCACATGCTTTTTCGATTTATCATAGGCGTCGGGGATGGTGGCTTCGGCGTTTTTGGCCCGCCACTGCTTGGCTCCGGCTGGGCTCTTCGTCAGCTCCCATTCGTTCTCAAACAGGTTCTTGAAAAAGTGATTGCTCCACTTGGTCGGCGTCTGCGTCCAGGTCACTTCAGGACCGCCGGTAATGGTGTCGGCTCCCAAGCCGGTGCCGAATTTGCTCTTCCAGCCGAGACCCTGATCCTCCAGCGCGCCGCCTTCTGGCGCGGCTCCCACCAGCGACGGATCGCCCGCGCCGTGGGTCTTGCCGAAAGTGTGGCCGCCGGCAATCAGCGCCACGGTTTCTTCGTCATTCATCGCCATGCGGAAAAATGTTTCGCGGATGTCCTTGGCAGCCGCGACGGGGTCCGGATTGCCGTTCGGCCCCTCCGGATTGACATAGATGAGGCCCATCTGCA
>DATGJS010000086.1:0-23016 GCA_035295025.1 Bradyrhizobium sp. | reverse complement strand
GCGCGATCCGTGCCCATCCTTATCTCTTGCAGGAGATGAACGCGCTCGGGGAGCAAGACCGCGCCAAGGGTCTTGATGCCTTCGATCAAGCGTTCTGGAAACATATCGGGCATAGTTTCACAACTATGTTCCGCGCCTGGGGTCGCAGTTGGACCGGCGGGCTGTTTGCACCCGCGCCCGAGGCGGGCGAGGCAAGTGGATTCTATCGTCAGTTGTCGCGTTATTCAGCGGCCTTTGCGCTTTGCGCCGACATGGCGCTGTTGACGCTCGGCGGCGCGCTCAAGCGCAAGGAAATGTTGTCCGCGCGCTTCGGCGACATTCTGTCGGAACTTTATCTGCTTTCGGCCGCGCTCAAGCGCTGGCAGGATGAAGGGCGTCAGGTCAGCGATTTCGCGGTATTGGAATGGTGCATGGGAAACGGCTTCCGCACCATCGAAAACCGCTTCGCCGAAATTCTGGCGAATTTGCCCAACCGTTTTGTCGCCATCGTCCTGAAGTTCATCGTGCAGCCGTTTGGCGCGCGCGTGCTCGGGCCTTCGGACCGGGTCACCCATCAATGCGCGCAACTGGTGCTGGAGCCGTCGGCCGCGCGCGACCGGTTGACGCCGGATCTCTCCCATGTCGAGGACGATCGCGGCGTGGCGCGGCTGGAGAAGGCCTTTCTTTTGGTGAGCGCCACGGAAGACATCGCAAAACGGATGCGCGCGGCCCACCTTCATGATGGTAAGGAGGCCGTCAAACGAGGCGTCATCACCCAAGCCGAGGGCGATCAACTGGCCGCCGCGCATGAGGCGGTTGCAAAGGTGATCGAGGTCGATGATTTCGCGCCCGATACATTGTCGCCGATCTACAAGAAACCGGCGGATGCGCATCAGTTCTTCCAGGAGCTGGGTGAACAAAGGGTCGCAAGCTGATGGCGCGTCCCGTCTATATTATCGACGGCAGCCGGACGCCGTTTCTGAAAGCGCGCAGCGGGCCCGGGCCTTTCACCCCGGTCGATCTGGCCGTGCAGTGCGGCCGGCCGCTTTTGGCGCGCCAGCCATTTGCGCCCGGCGCCTTCGATCAGGTCATCTTGGGTTGCGTCAATGTCATTGCCGACGAGATGAATCCAGCCCGTGTCGCGGCGCTTCGGCTCGGCATGGGCGAAAAGATGGTCGCCTTCACCGTGCAGATCAATTGCGGAAGCGGCATGCAGTCGATCGACACGGCCTATCGCTACATCCGCGAGGGCGCTTCTGATATGATCTTGGCCGGCGGTGCCGAGGCTTTGAGTTACGCGCCGCTGGTGTGGCCGCAAGCCGGCGTGCGCTGGTTTGCGGGGTTGGCGACCGCCAAGGGCATGCTCGCCAGGCTTACGGCGATCGCGAAAGCGCGGCCCGCTTATTTCAAGCCGATCATCGGTCTCGAACGTGGTCTGACCGATCCGATTACCGAACTCAATATGGGGCAGACCGCCGAAGTGGTCGGTCACCTCTTCGGTATCACGCGCAAACAATCCGACGCCTATGCCGCCGAAAGCCACCGGCGGCTCGCGAACGCGCAAACCCAGGGATATTTGAAGGGCGAGGTCGAGACCGCTTTTGCGCGCGACGGTCAATTTTACGACCATGACGACGGCGTGCGGCCGGATTCGACGGCGGAGAAACTTGCAAGCCTCAAGCCGGTGTTCGAGCGGCCCTGGGGCCAAGTCACAGCCGGCAACTCCTCGCAGATCACCGATGGCGCCTCCTGGGTCATTCTGGCCTCGGAAGATGCCGTCGAAAAACATGGTCTCGCGCCAAAGGCTGTGATCATCGATAGCCAATGGTCGGCGCTCGATCCCTCGATCATGGGGTTGGGGCCGGTCATGTCGGCGACCGAACTCTTGAAGCGCAATAAATTGTCGCTCGGCGATATCGAGACCTGGGAATTGAACGAGGCGTTCGCCACCCAGGTGCTGGGATGCCTTGCCGCCTGGGACGATGAGAAATTCTGCCGCGAGATTCTTGGGCTCGATGGCGCGGCGGGACAGATCGATCAGACCAAACTGAACGTCGATGGCGGCGCCATCAGCCTCGGTCATCCCGTCGGCACGTCGGGTAACCGCATCGTGCTGCATCTGGTCAATGCGATGCGGCGGCTCGGCACCAAACGCGGCATCGCCACCGAATGCATCGGCGGCGGGCAGGGCGGCGCCATGTTGATCGAAACGGTATAGGCAGCGCCATGGACAGCAAAATCATGGATGTTCTCGCCGATCGCGTGCTGGAGCTCGGGCCGAAGCCGCAAGTCAGCGGCCCCTATCGCCATTTCAAATTGACGCGTGATGCCGACGGCATCGCCTGGCTGTTGTTCGACCGCGAGGACGCCAGCGCCAATACGCTTTCAGCCGACGTGCTGGCCGAATTCGACGCCGTGCTCGCCGTGCTCGAAAGCGAGCGTCCCACAGGGCTCGTCATCCGCTCCGCCAAAACCTCTGGTTTCATCGCCGGCGCCGACGTCAACGAATTTCGCGGCGCGACGGATGCGGCCGCCGTTGAAACCCAGATTGTCCGGGCGCATGCGGTGATCGACCGTCTCGAAGCGCTGAAAATTCCAAGCGTCGCCGTGATTCACGGATTTTGCCTCGGCGGCGGGCTCGAAGTCGCGCTCGCCTGCCGGTCGCGAATTGCGATTAATGGGGCGCGGTTTGGCTTTCCGGAAGTCATGCTTGGCTTGCATCCCGGCCTTGGCGGCACCGCGCGCTTCACGCGCCTCGTCAACCCGATGCAGGCGATGACGCTGATGCTCACCGGCAAGACGATCGACGCGCGAAAGGCGAAATCGCTCGGGCTCGTCGATGCCGTGACCGAAGAGCGCCATGTTCGTAACGCGGTGAAGGACGCCGTGTTCGGCCGCCTCAAGCCTTTCCAGCCCGGCTTTCTCAACACCGCGTTGAACTACGGCCCGGTGCGCGGATTTCTCGCCTCGCGTATGCGCAGCGAAGCCGCAAAGGCCGCTTCGCCCGCGCATTATCCCGCGCCTTACGGATTGATCGATCTTTGGGAAAAGCACGGCGGCGACAGACTAGCGATGCTGGCCGCCGAGAAAAGCTCGTTCGCGCATCTGATGGTGACGCCATCAGCGCAAAATTTGATCCGGGTGTTTTTCCTGCGCGACCAGATGAAGAAGATCGCGGGCGCCGGCAACAGGATCAAGCACGTGCATGTGATCGGCGCCGGCGCCATGGGCGGCGACATCGCGGCTTGGTGCGCCAGCCAGGATTTGCGCGTGACGCTCGCCGACATGAAGCCGGAGCCGATTGCCGGCGCGGTCAAGCGCGCCGCCGACCTGTTCGGCAAGATCATGCGCAAGCGCACCGATATTCGGGATGCGCTCGACCGTCTCATGCCCGATCTCGGCGGCGAGGGCGTCCGCACCGCCGACCTCATCATCGAGGCGGTGCCGGAGAAGCTGGAATTAAAGCAGAAGGTTTATGCCGGGCTTGAAGCGCGGATGAAACCGGGCGCGATCCTGGCCACCAATACTTCGAGCATTCCGCTGCAAGATTTGCGTACTACGCTGCAAAGGCCGGAGCGTCTTCTTGGATTGCATTTCTTCAATCCGGTGTCGCGCCTGCAACTGGTCGAGGTCATCAGCCATGATGGGACCGATCCGCAACTCCTCAAAGAGGCGCTGGCCTTTGTCGGCGCGATCGACCGCCTGCCGCTCCCGGTCAAGAGTTCGCCGGGCTTTGTCGTCAACCGCGCGCTGACGCCTTATATGCTGGAAGCCATGGTGATGCTCGACCAGGGGGGCGATCGGCTCATCATCGATCGCGCGGCGGAGAAATTCGGCATGCCGATGGGACCGATCGAACTCGCCGATCAAGTCGGGCTCGATATTTGCCTTGCGGTCGGTGACATGTTGCGGTCGAAATTCGGTGACCTGTTGCCGCCGACGCCGGCATGGCTGCGCGACAAGGTCACCAAAGGCGAACTCGGCCGCAAGACCGGAAAGGGTTTCTATACGTGGCGCGACGGCAAAGCCGACAAGCCGCACGCGTCGTCGGATATGGCGGAGCCTGATCCGGAGATGATCGATCGGCTGATCCTGCCGATGTCGAATGTCTGCGTCGCATGTTTGCGCGAGGGCATTGTCGATGATCCCGACATGGTTGATGGCGCCATGATTTTCGGCACCGGCTATGCGCCGTTCCGCGGCGGGCCGTTGAACTATGCAAGAACCCGGGGGACGGCGAACGTGGTTTCGGCCTTGCGCGCGCTTGCGCTGAAATTCGGTGGCCGATTTGCGCCGGACGCGGGTTGGGATAGTTTCAAATAGTCCGAATTCTTATTGAGTCGCTTTTGACATGACCGACACCCAAGCCGTTCACGCTCCCGCCGTCACCGAAACCGAGCCCTGCGGCGATCTCTGCATCCGCACGCTGGCGATGCCGGCCGATACCAATCAGAACGGCGATATTTTCGGCGGCTGGCTGCTCAGCCAGATGGACATCGGCGGCGGCGTGTTTGCGTCCAAGATCGCGAAATCGCGCACCGTGACGGTGGCGATCGAGGCGATGAATTTCCGCAAACCCGTTTATGTCGGCGATCTCGTCTCAGTACATGCCAATCTGGTGAAGGTCGGCCGCACCTCGATCACGGTCCACCTCGAAGCCTGGGTCCTGCGCCGCAAGGAGCGACAGCCGATTCTGGTGACCGACGGCAATTTCACCTATGTCTCGATCGACGATCAGGGACACCCGCAAGCCGTCCAATGCGATCAGCCGCCAAATCCGGCGTGACGTTGTCGAGGGCTTTAATAACCTCCGACAGCCTTTCGCTCCGGATCTTCGCTCATATTGCGCGGATATTGCGAGGCCGTCGGCGCTTGAACCTGGGCCGCGCCCGCTCTCTTATGCTTTTTCTTGACGGCCGTGCCGTTGTCGGCTGCCGCCTTTGCCGGCGCGGCCATGGGAATAGTTGCCGATGCCATGGCGAAGAGGGCTAGGGTCAAAAGGCGGATGGCAAATTTGGTCATGCGCTTCTCCTGCGAACGATCGGACAGACTGCTTGAGGGTTTCACACCGCGCGGCGGCAAACATTCCCGCCCGCTCACACCATCGTGAGAAAAGCCGCTAAACTGAACAAACGAATCTCGGGGGCGCTTTTGGATAGCATATTTGACCTCGCGATCATCGGCGGCGGCATCAATGGCTGCGGCATCGCCCGCGACGCGGCCGGTCGCGGCAATTCGGTTTTTCTGTGCGAAATGAACGATTTGGCGAGCGGAACGTCGTCATGGTCGACCAAGCTCGTGCATGGCGGATTGCGCTACCTCGAATATTACGAGTTTCGTTTGGTCCGCGAAGCACTGATCGAGCGCGAAATCCTTTGGAAAATCGCGCCGCACATCATTCGTCCTCTTCGTTTCGTTTTGCCCCACCATGACGGATTGCGTCCGGCGTGGCTGTTGCGGCTCGGTCTGTTTCTTTACGATTACATCGGCGGGCGGCATCTGCTGCCGCCGACGCGCTCGGTCGATCTGAAGCGGGACGAGGTGGGTGGGCCGCTGGCGGCCAACCGCTATCGTCAAGGCTTCGAATATTCCGATTGTTTCGTCGATGACGCGCGGCTTGTGGTTCTCACCGCGCGCGACGCGGCCGATCGCGGCGCGGAAATTCGCACCCGCGCCCGCGCGGTCGAAATCCGGCAGCAGGATGGCATCTGGCTGGTAACGATGGAGAACGCATTCACCCGCGCGCGCGAAATCGTCCGCGCGCGGGTGCTCATCAATGCCGGCGGGCCGTGGGTGGAGGATGTGCTGGCGCTGGGGTCTGGCGTCAAGGCGCGTGCCAAGGTGCGGCTCGTGCAAGGCTCTCACATCGTCGTGCGCAAATTATACGAGCATGATCGCGCCTATATGTTTCAGAACGCCGACGGCCGGATCGTTTTTGTCATTCCCTACCAGGACGACTTCACCCTGATCGGCACGACCGATCGCGACTATCATGGCGATCCCTCCAAGGTGAAGGCCTCGGACGAGGAGATCGGCTATCTCTGCGATTCCGTCAGCGAATATCTGGCACGGCCGGTCCGGCGAGAGGACATCATATGGACCTATGCCGGCGTTCGCCCGCTCTATGACGACGGCGCCAGCGAGGCCAAGGCCGCGACCCGCGAATATGTGTTCGAATTGGATACGCCCGGCGGCGCGCCCTTGCTGTCGATCTACGGCGGCAAGATCACGACGCATCGGCGGCTTGCCGAGGAAGCCCTCGAACAGCTCGCGACCTATCTGCACGGCGCGACGGCACGCGAGGGATGGACGGCGCGCTCGCCACTGCCCGGTGGCGATATCGCGGTTTCGGCGGTGGCGGATTTGTCTTCAGAACTTGTCCGCCGCTATCCGTTTTTGGGGCCGGCGCATGCGAACCGTCTCGCGCATGCCTACGGCACCCGTGCCGTGAAGTGGCTAGGGGAAGCGAAATCAGCCGAAGATCTCGGCCGCTGGTTCGGCGCAGGCCTGACGGAAGCCGAGATCAATTACCTGATGTCGTCGGAATGGGCCTGCACGGCGGAAGACGTCATATGGCGGCGGTCCAAGCTTGGACTGCGTCTGACGTCTTCCGAGATTGCCGATTTGGATGCCTGGATATCGGAGCGTCACTCCGCGGCGTCTGCGGATTCAAGCGTCGGATAATCCGTATACCCCTTGGCGCTGCCGCCATAGAAGGTGGCTTTGTCCGGTTCATTGAGTGGCACGCCGCGCTTGAAGCGCTCGACCAGATCGGGATTGGCGATGAATAATTTCCCGAACGCGATCAGGTCCGCCTCGTTGGCCGACAGCGCTTTGTTGGCCAGCTCGAAATCATAGCCGTTATTGGCGATGTAGGCGCCGTTGAAGCGGTTGCGCAGCGAGCGATAGTCGAAGGGGGCGACATCGCGCGGGCCTCCGGTCGCGCCCTCGACGACGTGGAGGTAGACCAGCTTCAGTGCGCTGAGGCGATCGACGATATGGTCGAACAGCGGTTGTGGGTTGGAATCGGAAATATCGTTCGACGGTGTCACCGGCGAAATGCGAATGCCGGTGCGCTGGGAGCCGACTTCCGATGTCACGGCTTTCGCGACTTCGAGCATCAGTCTGGCGCGGTTTTCGATTCCGCCGCCATAGGCATCGCTGCGCTTGTTGACGCCGTCCCTGGCGAATTGATCCAGAAGATAACCGTTGGCGCCGTGAATCTCGACGCCATCGAAGCCGGCATCGATGGCGTTGGCCGCGCCGCGTCGGAAACTATCGATGAGTTCTGGAATTTCCGACAATTCGAGTGCGCGCGGTTGTGAGACATCGGCGAAAGTGCCGCCGACGAAAGTCTTGCCATTGGCGCGTATTGCCGATGGCGCGACCGGCGCGCCGCCATTTTCTTGCAGCGATGTGTGCGAAATGCGTCCGACATGCCAGAGCTGGAGGAAAATATGGCCGCCGCGCGCATGCACGCGCTCGGTGATTTTACGCCATCCGGCGATCTGCTCTTTCGAATAAATGCCGGGGGTGTCCTGATATCCCTGGCCTTGCCGCGAAATCTGTGTCGCCTCGGAGATCAGAAGTCCCGCGGTGGCCCGCTGTTCGTAATACTCCGCCGCCAGCGGATTGGGCACCAAACCAGCCAAAGCGCGGTTGCGGGTCAAGGGCGCCATGACGAAGCGATTGGGAAGGGTGATCGGGCCAAGCTTGAACGGTCCGAAAAGTTTTGACGACGGGCTCATTTGGGTTTTCTCGGGTGAAAGGAAAATTCGGCGGAAGTGCCAGGACACATCGAACTGTCTATTCCCGCTTACTGGGGCAAGTCGTGACCGATCACGTTTCCGCAAGTTGGTGGGAAATACCCAAAGTAGGCTGCAAGGAGAAATGAAAATCTCCTTCCGCAGCCTATCCGGGCAAACTTAACTCTGCTTTTTATCTCGCAACGCCCAACGAGAGATCAAGCCACGCCCAGGAAATCGCGTTTGCCGATCTCGACGCCATTGTGCCGGAGAATGCCGTGGGCGGTCGCGGCATGGAAATAAAAATTCGGGAAAACAAAAGCGGAGAGAAACTGCTGACCTTTGAGAGTGAGGGTTCGATCAGGGCCGGCCGGGAATGTCACGTCGCGTCCCTCGACGCCTTCGAATTGCGCGGGCGTAAACTTTTTGATGTATGCACTGGTTTTTGCAAGCCGCTGGCGCAGCTCCTCGAAGGATTTTTCGGTGTCGGGCGTGGAGGGCACCTCGCTATGGGTGAGTCGGGCGCAACCCTTCCCGGCGAAATCGCATGTCAACTGAATCTGGCGCGACAGCGGCAGCATGTCGGGGTAAAGCCGCGCGCTAAGCAAGACGTCAGGCTGGATGTTCTTTGCAGCGCAATGGGCTTCGGCCTTGCTGAGCAGGCCCGGGAGGCTCCCCAGAATCTGGAGGAGGGCGGGGATGGTCGTTTCATAGAGGGACATTGTGGGCTCTTTTCGATGGGTGATGTCATTCTGGGGCATCGCGTGGCGATGAACTATAGCGAACAATTGGGCACCTGAGAATCTCAAGCTTCTCCGCTGGCCTGAGACGAACCATCCCATCGCAAGCACCGCTGGAAGGCTTTTTATTGATACGAATGGCGGATTTTCGCTACCAGCCGGTGGTGCCCAGACCCGCGCCGCAGCGGCTGAAAGCGGGACAATAGCTTGCCAGGCCGCCGTTATAATCGTCCCGATGGGAGGCATAGCCGCCCACGAACCGCTGGTTTCCCCAATCGCCATGGCGCCAGCCGCTAAATCCTCGCACGCCCTCAAATCGGCGGCTGTGGAATCCGTTGTGGAGGTCGTCATTGAAGGCCATCGCGCTTCCTGCCATGCTCGTTGCAAGGACAAGCACCATCGTGCCAGCGAGAACAAGTTTCGTCATCGGAACCTCCCTCTGTGGGATCGTCGCAAGACTGCAACGGCCGCGCGGCCGGCAAGTTGCCGAGAAAACCCGGCTATCTTCTAAAATAAAATTGGAGCGGGAGAGGGCGCTTTGGTCGGAAGCGCCCTCTCCACACCCTAGCACCTATTACAGCGTCTGCGGTTCGGCCTGGGTCTCGATGGGCGGCAGCGGATCGCCGTGAATCGTGGCCTCGAAGGCGCGCAAACGCTGATAGATCGAAATCAGTTCGACGATCGTGCTCCAGGAATTGATGAGATATTGGAACGAGGTTCGTACCTGCGTAAACGCGTTCAGGATTTGATTCATCGCCCCCAGCGTGATCTTGCCCACAACGATTGTCGGCCCAAGCAGGATGTAGGGGAAAATGACGTCGGTCTGCAAATAGACGATGCGGCCGACATTGAAATACAGGAAGTTCAGATAAAGCCGGAAATAGTTCCGGCGGATATTGGTGAATAAGATCGCAAGCGTCGGCGGGTTAGCATGGGTCAAATCGTCTTCGCCCAGCACGAGTTCCTTGCGATAGGCGGCTTCGACCCGTTGATTGAAGAATTCGATTCCGGGCAGGCGGATACCGATCAGCGCGAGTGCGCCGGTGCCCAAGACCGACCAAACGATGGCCGCGAACACCAGCGGATAGGGAATGGCGCCGATCAGTGGCAATTCGGTGATGCTGCTCGATAGCCGCAAGAGCACCGGCAGGAAGGCCAACAGCGTCAAGACCGAACTGATCAAATTGACACCCAGTCCCTCCATCGTGGTCGCAAAACGCATGGTGTCTTCTTGCACCCGTTGTGAGGCACCTTCGATGGCGCGCAGCCGCGGCCAGTTGATGACATAGAAATCGTTCATCGCCGTGCGCCAGCGAAAGATATAATGGCTGACGAAGAACCGCGTCATCACGCCGACCACAACCGCGACCAATGCGATACCGGCGAAGGTCGATAGTTCGGCGTAGAATTGCTCGATTGTGACTGGCTTTGATTTTGAAAGGGCGGCCTGCACCAAGTCGTAGAATGGCCCGTACCAGCTATTGATGGCGACACTGACCTGAACCTGAAAGTAGGAGGTGAACAGGATCAAGGCCGACCCGAGAATCGACCAGATTGCCCAGGGGTGCGGCGCTAGCGTCATCCAGAAGCCGGCAAAGATCGCAACGCTGATCGCGAAATAAAGATCGAACCAGAGCGAGGGCATCGACCAGAACAGGGCTACGCCGACGATGCCGGGTGTCGAAGATTCAACGAGTCCGCCCGCATAGCCGTACCAAAGCGCCATCGACAAAGCCGTCCAGGCGATGGCGGAGAGAAAGAACAGTTTTGGCCGAGGAAAGAACGAAACGAACATTTCGGGAGTTCCAGTTTTCGGGATCGGAGGCGCCGACACCATAGCGGGTCCGACGAATTAGCCAACGCGGTAATTCGGCATCACCACAGGATGGTTGTGGCGCGAGCCTCACAATTCCCGCGCGTTGGAAAACGCAAACGACGACATCCGCCTTGTATTTTCGTCCAGGATCAGAATGCGGGTGAGCGGCGGTTCGGCGCGCTGGCTGCAATTTTCGCGCTCGCACAGCCGGCAATTGACCCCGATCGGTGTGCCTTCGCTCGTCTCAAGATCAAGCCCGCCGGCATAGACGAGCTTGGCGGCGTGACGGATTTCGCATCCCAAGCCGATCGCAAAGCGCGGTTGTGGCCGCGCAAAGGGCGCGGCGGGACGGCGCACCGTTTGCGCGATCGAGAAATACCTGACGCCATCGGGCAATTCGATCACCTGGCTCAAAAGGCGGTCCGGCGTGTCGAAGGTGGAATGCACGTTCCACAAGGGACAGGTGCCGCCGAATTTCGAGAACGGGAAAGTGCCGGAGGAAAACCGTTTTGAGACGTTGCCGGCATTGTCGACGCGCAGCATGAAAAACGGCACGCCACGCGCATTGGGCCGCTGCAAAGTGGTCAGGCGGTGGCAGATTTGTTCGAAGCCGGCGTTGAAGCGTTGCCCCAGCACGTTGACATCATAGCCGAGCGCTTCGGCCGCGGACAGAAACGGCTGATATGGCATCATCGCGGCGGCCGCGAAGTAATTCGCAAGCGTGATCCGGTAGAGCCGGCGCGGGGTATCGTCGAGCGGTCCGGCGCGCCCGATAATGGTCTCGATCGCATTTGTGCATTCGATAAGTCCGATCTGAAACGCGAGTTGGAAGGCGCGGCCGGGGCCATCGAGGAGTTCGGAGATCAAAAGTTGCCTGCGGTGGCGGTCGAAGCGGCGAAGCGTCTGGCGCATGACGTCCACCGGCATGATGCGGGTCAGGATCGAATGTTTTTCGCGCAAGCGCTCCGAAAGGGCGGTGAACAATTCTTCCGAAGGAACGTTCAATTCGTCGCGGAGCTTTTCCGCCGCCGTCTCGATTTCAGGAAAATAATTGCGGTTGGCCTCGATCAGATCACGAACCCGCTCGATTGGGTTCGCTTCGAAACGTGCGTCTTCGTCGCGATCGGCCATTTGCGCGGCCGCCAGGGTCTCACCGCGGCGGGCTTCCGTATAGGCGGCATAAAGCCGTTGCAAGCCATGGGTGACGCCGGGACAGAGTTCGGCAAGGTCACGCAATTCCTGTTTCGGTAGATCGATCTGCCGAAACAAGGGGTCGGAAAAAATCTCGTTCAATTCGGCAAAAAATCGATCTTCATCGGCGCTTGCCAGATCGCGCAGGTCGAGGTCATAGGCTTCCGCCAGACGGAGCAGGATTTGGGCCGTCACCGGGCGCTGATTGCGCTCGATCAGGTTGATGTAGGAGGGCGAAAGGCCGAGCCCCTCGGCGATCTGGGTCTGCGACAGCCCCAATTGCTGGCGGATGCGGCGAAAGCGTGGGCCAACGAACAGCTTTTTTCCATGATCGCCTGCCATGAGTGCCTCGTTGACTCAAATGTGACTAAATTTACAAATTAACTCATATTACAAGTATATATGTTACATGATATCCTCATTTAAAATCAAGATAACTATGCATCATATGTGGATTCGCGTTTAGCTCCAGACGCATTTCATCGTGAAATGTCACGAATGTTGATCTGGAGAATCAAATGGCGAAGACCTTCGAAGAGCTTGCTCCCGCGCCCCAGGGCCGTTTTGACGGCATTACGCGTCCCTACACGCCAGCCGACGTCGAAAAGCTGCGCGGTTCGGTGCCGATCGCCCATACGCTGGCCGTCAGGGGCGCCAATCGACTCTGGGAGGCACTCAAGAAGGAACCTTACGTCCATTCGCTCGGCGCGGTGACCGGCAATCAGGCGATGCAGCAGGCGCGCGCCGGGCTTTCCGCGATCTATCTGTCCGGTTGGCAGGTTGCGGCGGACGCCAATACGGCGGGCGCGATGTACCCCGATCAGAGCCTTTACCCGGCCAATGCGGGGCCGGAACTGTGCCGCCGCATCAATCGTACCTTCCAGCGCGCCGACCAGGTCGAGCATGCCGAGGGCGGCGCCAAAATCGACTGGTTCGTGCCGATCGTGGCGGACGCGGAAGCCGGTTTTGGCGGCCCGCTCAACGCCTTCGAGATCATGAAGGCCTATATCGAGGCGGGCGCGGCCGGCGTCCATTTCGAGGACCAGCTCGCTTCCGAAAAAAAGTGCGGGCATATGGGCGGCAAGGTGCTGATCCCGACCGCGGCCCATGAGCGCAATTTGATCGCGGCGCGGCTTGCCGCCGATGTCTGCGGCACGCCGACTTTCGTGATGGCGCGCACGGATGCGGAAAGCGCCAAGCTCATGACCTCCGACATCGACGAGCGCGACCATGAGTTCATCACTGGCGAGCGCACGGCGGAGGGCTTTTACCGTCTCAAGCCCGATACCGGCATCGATCATTGCATCAAGCGCGGGCTGGCTTTTGCGAAATATGCCGACCTGTTGTGGTGGGAGACCTCGACGCCGAATCTCGGCGAGGCGAAGCGGTTCGCCGAAGCGATCCGCAAGATCTACCCGAACAAGATGCTGGCCTATAATTGCTCGCCCTCATTCAACTGGGAGGCCAATATCGGCCGGGTGACGATCGCCAAGTTCCAGCGCGAGCTCGGCGCGATGGGCTACAAGTTCCAATTTGTCACGCTGGCCGGCTTCCATTCGCTCAACCATGGCATGTTCGAATTGGCGCGCGGCTACAAGGCCGAGGGCATGACGGCCTATTCGCGGCTGCAACAGGCCGAGTTCGCCTCGGAAAAATTCGGCTATTCGGCGACGCGCCACCAGCGCGAGGTCGGCACCGGCTATTTCGACCTGGTGTCCACCACGATCAGCGGCGGTTCATCCTCGACCACGGCGCTCCACGACTCGACCGAGGCCGCGCAGTTCAAGCCGCATGGTTCGGAAATCCGCGTTCAGGCGGCGGAATAGGAGGCAAGCATGAGACAGGGTAGCCAATTTTGGGTGATCGGCGGCGAGTTCGGTTCGATGAACTTCCACAAGCTCGTGGAAGGCTCGGCCCAGGTAAAGGGGCCGTTCAAGACCCGCGCCGAGGCCGAAGATTGCTGGCGCGAGGCATCGGAAAAACACCGCCATAAGGCCGGTGTGCGCTTTTCGATCGTGGAAGAGCCGACCCGCGCGGTGGCATGACGAGGATAAAGCAGCCAGGGAGGCTTATGGCCGTTTCCCGCTCTTCGGGGCGTTCATAAGCCTTTGGGAATAAACGTTCTTTGCGTAGGGCAAGGTTACTGGTAGGTTAATGCCGTTCCCGGACTCCTTCAGGACAGGGCGGTCAGGCCGATGGCAGAAGCACAAAATACCGCAAGTGAAGTTGCTGGCGAAACGCCTCCGATGCGGCTGCGCGATGCGCTTCGCAAGGCCCGCATCGAAGCCGCCGATCGCACCGGCGTCGTTGTCGATCTGCGCGACGCGGAAGTCGCCCGGTTGGAAATTCTAAGCGAAGCGCTCGATCCGCTGTTTGCGCAAATTCCCGATTCCGTCGATCTGTTCGATCGCGGCATCAGCCAGGGAGAGACGCCGCGGCTGTGGATCGATGTGGTGGCACATGTCCTGATGGGGCGCGACAAGCGTGCCTATCGCTTCGTGCAGAACACCCGCTTTGGCCGGATCGTGATCGCTGAATCGCACGATGTCCCTGTTATCGTCGATGCCGTCACCGACTATGTCGCCCGCCGCATGGTGGAGCGCGAACATGCGTTGGCCGCGCCTCATTTGGGCGCAACCGTCGCTCCCGCGAAGCCTCGCGTCGGCAGGTTTTGGCCGTTCGCCCTCGGTTTCATCCTGGGAGCGGCCGCGTTGTTCGGCCTGGCGCTGCTTACGAGTCTGAGCAGTTCATAGCATCGCTTCGCGTGAAAACGCTCTACATCAACCGCGTTCGTCTTATTTCCCGAACCTGAAAGGCATCGTTGATGCCTCGCACCATCTGCTGGCAGCGCCACGTGGCGCCCTCTTGCGCGATCGAAAACAGATTATAGGCGGCGTTCGGATAGCGGCCGTGCGACAGGGCGGATGCCGAGGGCACGCCGACGGCCGGAATCGATCCGCTCGGCCCGTCGATCCAGATCGTGGAATGAACATGATCGTGCCCGTGCAGGACCAATTCCACGCCGTATCGTTTCAATAAAGCCAGCAGCTCAGATGAATCGGTCAGGCGCTTGGCGCGCGCGCGGGAGCGCAGCGGATGATGAACAAGAAGGACACGAAATGTTGGCCCTGAAGCGAGTCCGGCGAGAATTTGCTCAAGCGCGTCGATCTGGCTTCGCCCCAGCCATCCCGTGGCCATGAAAGGCAGCGTCGGGACCGCGGAGGAAACGCTGATGAGCGAAAGCGGGCCACGGCGGCGCAGCGCTGGAAACGGATTGTCATTGAGGCTTTGCGCATCGTCGCCCGCGACATAACTGCCCAAAGCCTCGATAAAACGATGCCGGGTGGCGCGAACATAGGCATCGTGATTGCCGGGAATGACCGTGACGCGATCCGGCGTGCCGATACTTTCGAGCCAGGCGCGCGCCGGCGCAAATTCGGCTTCAAGCGCCAGATTGACGAGATCGCCTGTGATCGCGACGTGATGGGGCACTTGCGCCCGCATGTCGGATATCACCACGTCGAGCACGTCGCGGCGGTGGTATCGATGGCGGTTGCGCGTCCAGTTCAGATAACCCAACGCGCGCTTGCCGGCGAGTTCGGACAGCCGCGGCTGCGGCAAGGGCGGAAGGTGCGGATCGGATAAATGCGCCAGCGTAAAGGCTGCCATTATCGCCACCCGCTCTCGCCATGTG
Source organism: Bradyrhizobium sp. (assembly GCA_035295025.1). Classification (GTDB taxonomy): domain Bacteria; phylum Pseudomonadota; class Alphaproteobacteria; order Rhizobiales; family Xanthobacteraceae; genus Bradyrhizobium. Next base: position 7,851 of record DATGJS010000086.1, on the reverse strand, counting down.
CTGAAAACGGCCGCCGCATCGTCGCCTCGTTATTCTCCAGAGCGTTTTCAAGCGAAGTGGGTGCCGGTTCGCGTGAAGAAAACGCGTCAAAATAACATCCTAGAGCTTCCGTTCCGATTCTATCGGAACGGAAGCTCTAGAAGAGCCGGAGAATGTATTGGCAAGCCGGCGGGCAGGATGCAAGGATCAAAGTCAGCCTCCCGATCGCAAGGCCATGCCGTGATGACGAAATTGAAATATGTACGAACGTGCTTTGAGCCAGTGCTGCGGCGGCTTTTTCATTTCTATTGGCGGTTGGCGCGGGGCATGACCCTTGGCGTCCGCGCCGTGGTGCTGGATGCTGAAAATCGTATCTTCCTGGTTAAGCACAGCTATGTCAGCGGTTGGCATTTGCCGGGCGGCGGCGTGGAGACGGGTGAAGCGCTTTGCGAGGCGTTGCAACGCGAATTGGCGGAAGAAGGGCGGATCAGGCTTGTCGGCGAGCCCTTGCTTCACGGCGTTTATTTCAACCGTCACGTATCGCGGCGCGACCATGTCGCGGTCTATGTGATCAGGCATTTCGAGCAGGATCGCTTGCCCGAGCCCAACCGCGAGATCATCGCGTGCGGTTTTTTCGAAACCAATGCCCTGCCGCCGGACACCACGATCGGAACGCGGTTGCGGATTTCGGAAGTGCTCGAAAACAGGCCGCCAATTCCGACCTGGCGTTAGAGAACGTTAGCGATACGGCCTTATGATCGGGCCGCAAAACCCTAATAATCGTTAAGGATTTCGCCGATGAGCGCCGTATCGGAAACCAAGCGCCCGCCAAGGCTTCGCAACTATCTGGCCGGCATGTCGGAGGCGCTGGCGGAATTTGCGAAGTCCGAATTCCCGCAAGACCAGCCCGCACAAAAGCGCATCGCCGTCCTGGTGCCGTGCTTCAATGAAGAAGCGGCGGTCGCAACCGTGATCGCCGATTTTCGCAATGCGCTCCCAGCGGCCGAAATTTTCGTCTACGACAACAATTCGTCAGACCGAACGGCGGCGGTGGCGCGCGAAGCCGGCGCCTCGGTGCGCAGCGAAAGGCGTCAGGGCAAGGGCCATGTGGTCCGTCGCATGTTCGCCGACATCGATGCCGACATTTACGTGCTGGTGGACGGCGATGCCACCTATGACGCGGCAAGCGCCCCGAAAATGATCGAAGCGCTGATCGCCGAGCGGCTGGATATGGTGGTGGGCCTGCGGGTCGATCAGGCGCAGGCCGCTTGGCGGCCGGGTCATCGCACCGGCAATTGGCTATTGACCAGCTTTCTGTCGCAGGTGTTCGGCCAAGCCTTCAAGGACATTCTTTCCGGCTACCGGGTTTTTTCGCGGCGGTTTGTCAAATCCTTCCCGGTATTGTCGGACGGTTTTGAGATCGAGACCGAATTGAGCGTCCATGCGCTCGAATTGTCGCTGCCGGTCGTCGAGATCGAAACCCCTTACTTCGCCCGTCCGGAAGGATCGGTCAGCAAGCTCAGCACCTGGCGTGACGGTTTACGGATTCTCGGCACCATCCTCAAGCTCTATCGCTCGGAGAAGCCTTTGCGGTTTTTCACCGCGATCGGGATTTTTTTCGCTTTGATTTCGATTGGCCTCGCGATTCCCATTTTCGTCACCTATGTCGAGCAGGGTATCGTTCCCCGCCTGCCGACCGCCATCCTGTCGATGGGGCTGATGATTTTGTCCATGCTCTCGCTGTCATCGGGCCTGGTACTTGATACAGTGACGCGCGGCCGGCGCGAGATGAAATTATTGGCCTATCTGTCTCGGGTCCCCGCCGAGAAGGCCTGAGCCGACCGCCATTCGGATTTTGGACACCGTTTATGAGCGAGGTCTCTTTCACCATATTGGCCGAGACGGCCAACGATGCCCAGGCGGTCGAGCGCCTGCACGAGCGCACGTTCGGACCCGGCCGCTTTGTCTTGAGCGCGTACCGGATTCGCGAGCATGTCGATCATCTGCTCGATCTGTCGTTCACCGCCCGGATCGGGACGTTGCTGGTGGGCTCGGTGCGTCAATTGCCGATCGCCATCGGAGACACCAAGGCCTTGCTGCTCGGGCCGTTGACGGTCGAACCGCCGTTTCGCAGCCGCGGCGTGGGGCGCGCGCTGCTGGAACGCGCGCTGGGCGATGCGAAAGCCAGGGGACGCGGTTTGGTGTTTCTGGTCGGCGATGAGGCCTATTATCGCCGCGTCGGCTTCAAGACCGTGCCGAAGGGGCGGGTGACCATGCCCGGCCCGGTCGATTACAGCCGCGTATTGGTTGCCGAACTCATTGAGGGCGCGTTCGAGGGCGTATCCGGCGCGATCCGCCCGGATTGGAACGCCGCGCAATAATCCCGTTCGTGCTTTAACGTCCCTCGCGCAGCCAGGTTGCGGCAAAGCCGCCGAGCAGCAGCAACAGCCCAATGATGCCGGCGAAGACCGGCAAGACGCCGACGCCCCTGACGACGCTCGCATCGCGCATCTTCACGCCCATCCAGCCATCGCCGCGGAAAATACTGGAGGCGTGCACCGGGACGACACGCGGAAGGTCGATGTTGGAGCCATCGACGGCACGCCAGACGCCACCGCCGCTCGCCTGCGCCAGCGGCCTTAGCGTTTCGGTCGTGGAGGTGACTTCCGAGAATTCCTTCGGGTTGGTCGGACCGACATTGATCAGCGCTTTCAGCGTGCCGTCGCTCGCCTGCCACAGGCCGAGTTCGTTGGCGGGTATCGCCGCCGTCCAGGTGCCGGGCTCGCCGGCACTCAAGGTCAATTCGCGTGTGGTGCCGGAGGGCGAAGTCACCGTCACCGGCGCGACGCTCTCGGCCATGGTCTGCCGCTGCACGACCAGATCATGGCCGCGAACCTGTAAATGCAACGCCTCCTCGTCGAGGTCGGGTTGCTTCATCAGCCAGTGCGACATCCGACGCAACAAATCGAGATGCGGGCCGCCGCCTTCATAGCCGCGCGCCCACAGCCAGATGTGGTCGGACAGCAGCAAGGCGACGCGTCCTTCGCCGAAACGCGACAGCAACAATAGCGGCTTGCCGTCGGCGCCGGTCATGACCGGCGGGCTGATCGCGTTACGGGTATCGACGGTGCGAAAGAAGCGGCTCCAATGCGGCGGTTCGCTATTGGCCCCTTCAAGGCCGCGCGTGACGGGATGACGCTTGCCGACATCGCTCAGCACGGCATAAAACGGCTTTTCGGTAACGCCGACGGGTTCTGCCGGCAGCACCGAATCGAGCGGCGTCCGCCAAATGCTGGTGGACGATGCGTAATCGGGGCCGGCCGAGACCAGGACGGCGCCGCCGGAACGCACGTAACGCGCGATATTGTCGAAATAAGCGATCGGCAGCACGCCCTGACGCGCGTAGCGGTCGAAGATGATCAATTGGAATTCGTTGATTTTCTGCTGAAACAGTTCGCGGGTCGGAAACGCGATCAGCGACAATTCATTGATCGGCGTGCCGTCTTGTTTCTCGGGCGGGCGCAGAATCGTAAAGTGCACGAGATCGACGCTGGCGTCGGACTTCAAGAGGTTGCGCCAAGTGCGTTCGCCCGAATGCGGTTCACCCGAGACCAACAGCACGCGCAGCTTGTCACGCACGCCGTCGATTGCGACCACCGCGCGGTTGTTGACGAGCGTCAACTCGTTGTCGAGAGGGGAGGCTTCGATCTCCACGATATTGGGACCGGCGTGCTTGATCTCGATATCGACATTAACGCTCTGGCCGCCGAGCACGGTTCGCTCGTTAATGGTCTCGCCATCGACGCGGACGCTGACTTTGGCGCGTTGACCGGTGACACCTTGATCGTCCAGCCGATAGGTGATGGTCTGCACCTGCCCGACAATGCCAAAACGCGGCGCGGCGGAAATCGCAATCCGGCGGTCGCGTTCGTCCTTGCGGCCGGTGATTAGCGCATGAACCGGCGCTTGGAAGCCGAGCAAGGCCGCGTTCGCGGGAATGTCATGCACCCGCCCGTCGGTGATCAGAAAGGCGCCGGCCACGCGATCGACCGGGACGTCCGACAAGGCCGATGACAGCGCGCCGAACAGCTTGGTGCCGTCGGTTTCGCCGTCGGCCTGGCCGGCTTCCACCACCCGCACGTCGAGACCGCCGATCTTCTTGAGATTGTCGAGTAGCGCGGCTTGCGCGCGCCGGGTCTCGTTGGCGCGATCGCCAAAATTCTGGCTTGGGCTTTTGTCGATCACGACGGCCGCGACCGAGGGCAGCGGTTCGCGCTCTTCGCGTGTGAAGGAGGGATTGGCGAGCGCCAGCAAAATCAGCGCCAGCGCCGACAGGCGCAGCATTGTGCCGCGCGGACGGGTGAGCAGCAGCAAGCCCGCGATCACAGCGGCCGCCGCGCACGCGATCCAAAGCGCAAGCGAGGGGATCAACGGCGTAAATGCGATGCCGTAATTCATGGGCGGCGCCTCATTGTCCCAACCGTTCGATCAGGGCCGGGGCATGCACTTGGTCGGCCTTGTAGTTTCCAGTGAGCGTATACATCACGATATTGACGCCGGCGCGGAAGGCGAATTCGCGCTGCCGCGGCTCACCCGGCGCCAATGGCAGCATCGGCTGGCCGTCGGGGCGGATCGCCCAGGCGCCGGCCAGATCGTTGGAGGTGATGATAATGGGCGAAACGCCGTCGCCGCCGCGCGCCGGATGCGAGGCCGAATCTTCGTCATCATCGCGCGGCAGCGTCTCGACCCAGGTCTGGCCCGTGTCGAAACGGCCGGGAAAATCACGCAGCAGATAAAACGTCTTGGTCAGGACGTGCTCGCGCGGCACCGGTTCGAGTTCAGGGACGTCGAGCGATGACAGAATATCACGCAACGCCAGCATGCCGGGCGTTTGCGACGCGCCGCTGTCGCCGGGCGGCGCCTCGATCGCATCGCGCGTGTCGAACAATACCGTGCCGCCTTGTTTCATATAAGCATCGATCCGGTCGATCGCGCCTTGGGGCGGCTTCGGCGCGCCGGGCACCACCGGCCAATAGATCAGCGGAAAGAAGGCGAGTTCGTCGCGCGCGGGATCCACGCCCACGGGATCGCCGGCCTCAAGCGCGGTGCGTTGCGCCAGAAACAAAGTGATTCCGGACATGCCCGCCTTGACGATGGAATCGACATCGGCATTGCCCGTCAATACATAAGCAAGACGGGTTTGCGTCGTGGCCTTGATGGCGAATTCATCGGCGGCGCTGTCGGCTTTGGCCGGCCAAGGCAGGCTCATGAGGGCCGGCAACAACAACGCCAACAGCAGACTTGCCGGCGACACGCGCCGGCGCAGCAAATTTCCGATTCCGCCGCTGAGCAGCGCCACCACCACCGCGTCGATCAAAAACAAGATCAGCGCGGCGGTCAGCAGCATTCCGCGCAGATCGCGCGGTTCGGAATTGGTGTAGTTGGCGCGCCTTGCGTTCAGCAATGAGGTGTCCAACGGAGTGACGAGATCGGTTGGCGCCAGCGCATTCACCGCCAGCGGGCTGTCGGGTGGACCGTAAAATCCCGGCGGGTGATCCAGCGTCGCTCGATCGCGGAAATCGGCAATCAGCGGCTTGGCGGTCGATGGCGGCGGGCCAAAGCTGCCAAACCCATCCAGCGTGCGCAGCGGCGCCACCGTTTCGGTGGTCGGCTCGCTGGCGGCATTCGCGCCCGACGTATAGCCCGAGACATCGGCGATCCGGCGCAGCATTTCGACAAAGGAGCCCGACAGCGGCAAATCGGACCAGCGCATGTCGGCGCTGACGTGAAACAGGACGAGCAGCCCCTTGCCGCGCCGCTCGCCGGTGACGAGCGGCGTGCCGTCTTCCAGCGCCGCCCAGCTCTTTGTCGGCAGCACCGCGTCCGGCTCGGCCAGCACTTGGCGGTTGACGGTGATGTCCTTGGGCACCGTAAGTCCGGCAAACGGGCCCTCGGCGGCGAAGGCCGCCAAATGCTGCGGCTTTTCCCAGGTCAGGCTGCCGCCGAGGCTGCGTCCGCCGCGGCGCAGCTTCACCGGCACGAGGTCGTCATCCGCCTGCGCCAGGCGCGGGCCGGCAAAGCGCACCAAAACCCCGCCGCGTTCGATCCAGGCGTTGAGGCGTTCGCGAATTTCCACCGACAGGGTGCCGACATCGGCCAGCACCATCATCGGCAGCTTCTGGTCGAGAAATTGCGAAATCGCCTGCTGCGGCGCGCCGCGCTCGCCTTGTCGAATGTCGGCAAAGGGCGCCAGCGCGCGGGTGAGGTAGAATGCCGGCGCCAGCAAGGGCTGCGCGGTATCGCTGCTCGACCCGCTGATCACGCCGACGGCGCGGCGCCGCCAACGCTTGTCGAGCAATTGCACCGCGCCGGCCGAACGCTCGCCGGATATTTCGAGCCGCGCGATATCGTTGCGCAACTCGACCGGCAGATCGAACTCCGCCTCGGTTTCGCGCGTCCCCGATGTAAAGGCAAAATGGGCCTCGCCGATCGGCGAGCCTTTTTGGTCGAGCGCGCGCACGACGCCGGAAGCCGCAGCGCCATCGGCGCGCAGAACCTTCACCGTCATCTTTGCCGCGGCATTTTCGGCCGCCGCGAGCGCCAGCGCCGGCGGCGTGCCGCCTTCGAAAATCGTCAGCGGACGGCCGCTTGCGGTTTCGCCCAACCCTTGAAGGAATTCCGCGCCGCGCCCCGTATCGACACCGTCCGAAAGCCACGCGATCTCGCAATCGCCGGTCGCCTTCAGAAAGCGCCCGATCGCCGCCAAAGTCTCGGCGCGATCGATCGCGTAAGGTTTGGGCGCGAGCTGGCGCAGCGCGACGCGCGCCGTTCCGCCCGGCATGATCGTGATGTCGCGCGTGGGCTCCGACAGAGGAATCAGCGCAATGCCGCGCCGGTCGTTATCGGCGTTGGCGATCAATTCGTCCGCGGCCTTCACCCGCGCGTCCCAGCTACTGGCCGCGCTCCATCCGTCGTCGATCAGGATCGCGAGCGGCGCGCGCGAGCCATTGGCGCCGGGAAGCGGATTCCAGATCGGACCTGCCGCCGCCAAAATAATCAAGGCGGCCGCGGCAAGGCGCAGCGCCGTCAACCACCATGGCGTGCGCGAAGGGGTTTCCTGCTTGGGGGCGATATCGAACAACAGCCGCGTCGGCGGAAACGCGATGCGCCGCGGCCGCGGCGGCATCACCCGCAACAACCACCACAGCAATGGCAGGCTCAACAGGCCGAGCAGAAGCGCCGGTTCGGCAAAAAAGAGGGGTAAGCCCGCCATCATGCGCCGCGCCCCGCTTTGACGGAAGTCGCGCGGCCGCCACTTTTGCTCGCCAACATGCCCGAATGCAGAAACAGCAGCAATTCGGCCGCCGAACGGCTGGTGGTATGGGTCGAGAACAGCCAGTCGAGCTTGGCGGTCTCAAAGCGCATTTGCTCACGGTGAAGCGCCACGCGCGCCACATAATCGCTGGCCCAGCTTTCGGCGCGCCCCGCGACGATGATTTCGCCGCCTTCCGGCTCGACGAATTCGATACGGCCGGAATAAGGGAAACTCTCTTCGGCCGGATCGACGATCTGGATCAAGGTGCCGTGGGCGCCGGACGACGACAATCCAGCGAGCATGTCTCGGATGTCGCCGATCGGCGACCAGAAATCCGACAAGACCACGATTTCGGCAAGCGGCGACGGCACGAAGGCGGGCGGCAAGCTCGGCCGCGCCGCGTCATCATGCAGCATCGCTTGCGCGATTCTGTCGATGATGCTGCGGCTCGCGGTCGGATTAATCAGGCCGGGAATGCCGACGCGCTCGCCGCCTTCGACCAAAAGCTCGGCCAACGCAAAGGTCACGATCAAGGCGCGTTCCAGTTTGCTGTCGCG
>DATGJS010000085.1:0-15019 GCA_035295025.1 Bradyrhizobium sp. | reverse complement strand
AAAACCCCCATCGGGGTTGAATGGCCCGGCATACCGGTCGAGACCGGTGTTTCCGCGAACAGGCCGTTGGCGTCATAAATCCGTAGCTTTTGCTGGGCGATGGAGATCGAGATGATCAGGGCGCCGCGGGGCTTGGCCGATTCATTCTCGACGATTTCAGATTTCTTTTCGCCGGAATGGTGAGTTTTCGCACGCCGCGCCGCGGCCTTAGGGGCGGGCTGAACAACGGGGCGAAGCGTATTCTCAAAATAATAGATCGCGGCTTCACCTCGCGAGGGGGCCCCGATCGCTCCGGCTGCGGTAACAACAATGATTTGCCAAAACCTTCCACTTGCCAATCCTACCTTCTGTCCGCCCACGCCTGTACCTTCCATTTTCCAGTCTGAAGTTAGTGTTGCAGATGAGATATGCGTTCACTAGTGCCCATGACTTTCCGAAGTTCGTGGTACGTCGCCGCACCTTCTTTTCGCGAACCTCAAGAGTAACAAAAAAGCCTCACCTAACCCTAAACGGCCCGCCGCCGGAGTCTTTCCGCTGCTGCGGCAAACGCCTACATGAAGGGGCGTATAGGAGGCGTTCATGACGCGGTTTGGAAAAAGCAGCTTGTTGTTGATTGGTTTTTTGGCGTGGACGAGCTCGTTTGCATGGGCGGCCGACGAGCCAGATTTGATTTTTCGCCGCTCCACGGTGTTCAAATGGCTCACCCCCAACGACAAGCTCGCGACCTATGGGGTGGACGATCCCGAGGTTGAGGGCGTGGCCTGCCATTTCACAGTGCCTGAGCGGGGCGGCGTCAAAGGTTGGTTGGGAATAGCCGAGGAGGTGTCGGATATTTCGCTGGCGTGCCGTCAGATCGGTCCAATTCGTTTCAAGAATAAGATGGAGCAGGGCGAGGACATGTTTCGCCAGCGCCGATCGCTCTTCTTCAAGAAGATGCAAATTGTGCGGGGCTGCGACGCCAAGCGGAATGTACTGGTCTATATGGTGTATTCGGACAGATTGATCGAGGGTTCACCGAAGAATTCAACTTCGTCAGTACCGATCATGCCTTGGGGTGCCGCCGATAGCGCGATTCAGAAATGCAGCGAGTTCATTCAATAGACGAAAGTCGCTGCGACAGTTTTCTGGCCAGGACAGGGTCTACGGTTTGCCCGCTTTGGACCAAGCTTATTTTTGCTTGAGGCCGGCGCGAGGGATGCATTTGCGCGACCGGACCACGCCTGATTCCGTCATTTTCGTTCCTGAGACTTCCTTGATCTGTCCCGCTGGGCAGGTGCCGTCGTCGACTTTGACGCGCTGTCCCAGCCGCAAATCTCCGATATCCTTTTCTTGTGAAAATTGTTGCGCATGTGTCGCGGTGAAAAGTCCATTGCATGTCGTCCAGGCCAGGACGCAAAAGAGGATCAACACAACCCACGCGTCGGTGTTTTTAGTGACAGAGGCGCGCGCGATTGCCTGCGGCAGGCGGCGCGCTGTTCGAAGGGAGATATCGCAATCACCGGTCATTCAAGCGCCTGACTCCAACGAGCTCGTATCGGGCAAGTCTAATAATACCGGATCGATTCTGGAAGCGGCCCGAAATTCACGGGCGCTTCAGCCATAGACCTTATTTGTATCTTTGCGAACGCTCGACCCAAACCATAGCACCGTTCATGACTGGGTAGACGGCTGCCGGGACGAGAAGACGAAATGAGCTATTATGGGCTGACTAAGCGTGAGAGGACTGCGAAATGACGCCGCTTGAAAAACTTCGTTCGTTGAAGATGCCATTTGCGGAATTGAAGGGGGTGACCTTCATCGAAGCCGACAAGGACCGTGTCGTGGCGCGGATGCTGGTTCGTCCCGATCTCTGCACGCTCAGCCATACCATTCACGGTGGAGCAGTGATGGCGTTTGCGGATTCGGTGGGTGCCGCGGCTACATTGATTAACCTGCCCGAGGACGCCAAGGGCACGACCACCATCGAAAGCAAGACCAATTTCATTGGTGCGGCCAAGGAGGGAGTTACCGTCATTGCGACGGCGACGCCCGTGCATCGCGGGCGGCGCACGCAGGTCTGGCAAACCCGGTTGGAGACCGAGGAAGGGAAGCTCGTTGCAATTGTAACGCAGACTCAGATGGTTCTCTGAATCGGACCAAGACCAATAGATGATGCGCCCCTGCCTTAAATGCCGGTCCGCTTGTCGTTGCTGAATTTTCTCAGTCCCCGCCGCTCGACCACGACGGAGCGTTGAGCGCCTTGCTCGCCGGCGATGACATGGGTTGCAGAGCGTGCCTGCGTGCGTGCCGTTTTCTTCACTTCGGCGGTGACAGTTTCGATCGGCATCCCCATCAGCGACGCTGCGATCTCAGCTTGCTCATTCGGATCGTCCGTAATGCCCGCGGCCGCGAAAATCGCCTCTTCCAGAGTGGGAGGATCGTGCCGAACACGTCGCGGTCCGTATTTTGTGTTCCAGTCTTGGCTCATTGCCGATTCCTCAATTGCAAAGACGATATCTAGGGATGGATATGTTGCATTGCAATATGAAGCTGATGTGGCAATCCAGCTATGCGAGTTCGGGTACTGAAGCGTTTTTTTGCCTTCCATCATCGACTTCGCCGATTCCGTTAACGTCGATTGGTTGTTGCGGCCAGCGTTTCAGCGCGGCGCGTCCGGAATCGGTCAGCGTATAAACGCCGCGTTCGACGCGTTCGAACCAGCCATAGACGTTGTTTTGCAGGATTTTCGGGGCATCCGGAATGGTGAGCTTAAGATCGCGCGGTTTGCGGGGGCCGTCCGATAGCGCAAAGGCGCAAGCGAGCGCCTGCTGGCGATAGGCCGTCATGATCGGTGCGCGCGTGCTGCCGCCGAGAGCCGGATCGCCCTGACGTTTTCGATGTTCCGCGATCAAACGCGACCGCCGCTTCGGGTCGCGGCGGGGCGTAGTTGTCGGCGAGACGATCACCTCGACGTTGCCGGATTTGGTAATCGCGAGCATGCCAAATCCAAGGCGGCGACAGAGGTTGCGAAAGCGTGCATCGCTCTCGCGCCCCTTGCCGCGTTCGGAAAATTGGGCGGCAAGCCAAACCTCGTCACAAGCGGCGGCGCGATCGACCGCCTGCAAAATCAGTTCGAGATTGAAGGTGAGTTTGAGTTCGCCGATCACCACGATCGGTGGCTCATTATCGCTTAGAGCCAAAAGGTCGCAGCCGCCGATTTCGCCCTTGACGGTAAAGCCGAGCTTTTCGAGGAAGCGTTTGACGGGCAAATAAAGCGCGGTTTCCAAGACGAGAAGTTTCCGGCGGCGGTTTACGGGCGACTCAACGCGGTGAGTGTACCCCATATCGCTATCCCGCTTGGCGGTAGAATGAAGTGGTGAGAACGATTTAGCTTTCCCAAATGACAGGAAAAAGCGCGCTAGTATGGGCGCAGGAAAGGAAGCTTTTTGCGCGATCGATAAAATTTGCCTGAATTTTGTAAGCGAAATGCAGAAGCATTCCTGTAGGGCTGAGCGTCGTTCAATCCAGGGGGTTGGAAAATCATGTTGAGACATCTGCCTGATCACGGCTTGCCGCTCGTCCAGCTCAAGGAGCAGCGGCGGGATTTGGTGGTCGCGTTGCAAAACCGCAATGGCCCGGTTAGCGGTTGGGAGTTGATGCAGATTGCCGCAGTTCAGCAGGCGATCTCCGCGTTCGAGGACGTTATCGCCGATCTCGATGCCGAAATGGAAGCCGCCGCTTAAAAAACCTGGCTCGCCAGCCTCGCGCGGCGCGCGTTTCGGATCGGGACTGTACACCGGCTTGCGGTGGGCGTATGGCAAAGTCGCTTTCGAATGAATGAGAGCGCCTGTTTTTGAGGACGAGATGATTTCGCAAAAAGCCGCCGGGGCTTGGGCAGTTAGGGCTTGGGCGGTCGGTTTTATCGCGGGCATTTTCGCCACCGCTTCGCCCGCATCGGCGCAAACTTTCGAAACCTATCGCTGCGCCGATGGCACCCGCTTTCTCCTGGCATTTTATCCCTATGACAGCCGCGCCTTTATGCAGATCGACGGCCGCGAGGTGACGCTGAAAAAACGCTTAGCGCTGTCTGGCCGCCGCTATTCGGGAAGCGGCGTCAGTCTAATCATGACCAGCGCCGGGGTTTCGCTTCGCCATATCCGACGGCCGATAACGGCGTGCGGGTTGTCATAAAATCCGACCGCCTGCAACGCCACCGACCATCGCCTTCGAAGCCGCTATAGCCCGCATTCGCATCAATGGTCGCGTGTGCCATCCGTCTCCCGAATAGCGGCCTCGTGATACCAACTGCCATTGCAAGCCGCTTCATTGAAGCTGGGCGAGGCGGTGCCGGCGTCCTTTGCCCCTTCTTCGCGCCGTCGGCCGCCCAAAGCCGCGCGGCCCCCGACCGGGAATTGATAGATTCGTGCGGACTCCTGCGTAAGGTTTGTGTTCATCGGATTCTCCGTCGGCCCCTCGTGCCCACTTTTCCGAAATTCGTGCTCCTATGCTGCGCCTTTCGTGCTCCTATGCTGCGCCTGACTCGTTCGTGTAGAGTTACTAAAGTCGATATTGGTCCTGCCCGTCGCTGGCGCAACCTGCTTAAAATGAAATCAATATATGCCTAAAACGTGGGCGGTTTGGCTTTTGCCTGCGGTAAAGCAATTCCACCTGCCGGCGGGGCCGGACGGGCTTAGAGTTACAAAAACCCGCAGTTTTCTTGGCGAATATGGCTTGTATGTGCCGCCTTCTTGGTCGAAGGCGAGTTCACTTGCTTCGGGATGCCATGAAAAAGGGTGCCATTCGGGCCCAAATTGGCTTCCCGCCGAGGGCCTTTCAGCTTCGGCCGCGTACCTTTGCCGCAGCCGCAAGGGCCAAATCCAGCGATCGCTAAGCTCCATTTTGTTCGTCCGGACCTCTACTGCATTGCAATGACTGGCACTTTAATTGCTTATTAAAGGGCGGCCGATGGTGGCCGGGTACGCGCGTGGGGGCGCCAAGCTTCGTTCTCACGCCTCGCATCATCAACTCATGAGAGGCTCAATGACCAAGTACAAGCTCGAGTATATTTGGCTCGACGGATATACGCCGACGCCGAATTTGCGCGGCAAAACGCAGATCAAGGAATTCGCTTCGTTCCCGACATTGGAGCAGCTTCCGCTCTGGGGCTTCGACGGTTCTTCGACCCAGCAGGCGGAAGGCCACAATTCGGACTGCGTGCTCAAGCCGGTCGCGGTATTTCCGGACGGCGCGCGCACCAACGGCGTGCTCGTGATGTGCGAAGTGATGATGCCCGATGGCAAGACCCCGCATCCCTCGAACAAGCGCGCCACCATCCTCGACGATGCCGATGCCTGGTTCGGCTTCGAGCAGGAATATTTCTTCTACAAGGACGGCCGTCCGCTCGGCTTCCCGGAGGGCGGTTATCCCGCGCCGCAAGGCCCGTATTACACCGGCGTCGGCTACAAGAATGTCGGCGATGTCGCCCGCAAGATGGTCGAAGAACATCTCGACCTCTGCCTCACCGCCGGCATCAATCATGAAGGCATCAACGCGGAAGTCGCCATGGGCCAGTGGGAGTTCCAGATCTTCGGCAAGGGCTCCCGCACCGCCGCCGACCAGATGTGGATGGCTCGTTACTTGATGCTGCGTCTCACCGAGAAATACGGCATCGACATCGAATTCCACTGCAAGCCGCTCGGCGATACCGATTGGAACGGCTCGGGCATGCACGCCAACTTCTCCACGAAACATATGCGTGAAGTCGGCGGCAAAGAATATTTTGAGAAGCTGATGGCGGCTTTTGAGAAAAATCTCATGGACCACATTGCTGTCTACGGTCCGGACAATGACAAGCGCTTGACCGGCAAGCACGAGACTGCTCCTTGGAATAAGTTCAGCTACGGCGTGGCCGACCGCGGCGCTTCGATCCGCGTGCCGCACTCCTTCGTCAACAATAGCTACAAGGGTTATCTGGAAGATCGCCGCCCGAACTCGCAAGGCGACCCCTACCAGATCGCTTCGCAAATCCTCAAGACCATCGCTTCGGTTCCAACCGGCGCGAAAGCGGCCGCGTAAGTCGCGCGAGCCTCTGTTCGGCGGCCTTCGAGGTCGCCAAGCTGCCATCCGATCCGCCACGGCGTGAGGCCGTGGCGGATCGTTGCGTTTGGCGGGCGGGATTTTCCTGTTACAAATGCAAACCGCCGCTACGGAGATCGCCGAATGGAAAATATGGTTCGCGTGCTGTCGACGCTCGCTTTGAAGGGCGCGTCTGAAAGTCTTGCGAAAATATTTCAGGCGGCGAGCGGGGTACAGATCGCGGCCGATTTCGCGCCGACGCTTAATCTGCTGGAGCGCCTGAAAAAGGGCGAGGCCGCCGATATCGTCATTCTTACCCAGGAAGGACTTTCCGGCCTTGCGGCGCAAGGCGCCGTCGTGCCTGAAAGCTGCGTCGATCTCGCGCGCTCCTTTGTCGGGGTGGCGGTGAAGGCCGGCTCGCCTCATCCCGATATTACGACTGAACCCGCGCTGCGCGCCGTCTTGCTCGGCGCGCGGTCGGTCGCTTATTCGCGGCTTGGCGCCAGCGGAATTTACTTCGCGCAATTGATCGCAAAACTCGGCATCGCCGATCAAATCAATGCGCGCGCCACCATCGTTCCCATCGGGTTCACCGCCGAACGCCTGATCACGGACGAGGCGGATCTCGCGATCCAGCAGATCAGCGAATTGAAGCAGGTGAGGGGAGTGGAGATCGTCGGCCCCGTGCCGCTTCATTTGCAGAGCCCTGCGGTTTTCTCCGCCGGCCGGCTTGCGATCGCGACAAAGACGAAGGAGGCCGATATGTTGCTGGCATTTCTTTCTTCGGCGCGGGTCGTGCCGGTGTTGCGGGAATCCGGCTTGGAAAGCATGGCTTGATCGGTTCGCGTGGTGGCTGATTCCGCCGCTGAGCTTCAAAAAGCAGGACGAGCAACGTGCCAGAGATTGGCGCCGTCAAACCCGTTGATGTCGCCAGGCGCATGATCGGATTGCGAAGTGTAGAGAGGACGATAGCGATAGGCCCACATCTTGCTGCCGTCGCTGCGGGTGATGACCGTGAAGTCGCCTTTGGCCTCCGCGTCGGCCGGCGCCGCAAGCGGCTTCCAGCGCTCGGCGCATTTGTCTTCGCAAGTCGATTTGTTGCCGCTGGTGTCGCGGTCGAAATAATAAAGCGTCATGCCCTTGCTATCGATGAAGATGATTCCCTTGCGGCTTTGCGTCACCTTCACCGGCATCTGGGTAGCGTCCATTTTTGGCACCGGCGTGGGCTCCTCGCTATGTGCCAGCGTCTCGCCGGCCGACAACCACAGGGCCGCAACGATCAATGCAAATCTACGCATGATGCCCCCGAAACAAGGTAAATCGCGGGTTAAGCCACTCAACGGCCGTGCATGATACCGGAGGAAGGTTAGCGCGGCGTTGAAGAAAATGTTTCGCGGCCGGCCGCCCCATTTTCGCCGGAACGCCAAAGTCCACTCGTGAAGCATTCCGCGCCTTCTTTCATTTCCGCTCCCGCCGCTCCTGCTCTTTCAGGAGATCATCGAGCTCCTTGCTTTGGGTTTCGATCCGGTTCGCCAGCCGCTCTTCGTTCGCGGCGCCCGACTGCGCGGCCGCCTGTTCGGTGAGCTGGCGGAGATTGTCGCGCAAAATCGCGATGCGGTTGGCAAGCTCGGTTGCGGAAAGCGAAACGAAGTCCGGCATGTGGATGTTCTCCTCGGGCATTGAGGAACGGAGCTGAAGACGGGAATAGCACCCATAATATAGCGAGGGGTCGAAGCTTTGATCTGAATCACAATTTATGCCTTCGATTTTAATCCGCAACGTCTGGATGTCGCGCCGAATTGTTAACGAACCCCGCCGGCGCCATATTCAAGCGCTTCGGCGATCGGGGTTGACGGCGGCGGCGGGTTGGCCCGGCATCCGCTGACGTTCATGTTGCAGCGCGGGCATCACGATGAGGCTGGTTCGGTCGTTACCCACCATCACATCGATCTTTTCACCCGTGGTCACCTTGATCGGCTCGGGGAAGGTGTGCAGAACCTGGAGCCATCCGCCGTCGGAATAATCGTCGGGATGATTGGAAAATATAATCCCTTCCGCCAGATCGACCCTGATCCACTGAACGATGCCGATGGCGACGCCGTCTTCCTGCACCGGGATCGACAGAAGGCGAATGTCGTCCTCATGTTGGCTTGCCGTCAAATCGATCGTGAGAAGATCGATGTCGGATGAAAGCCTACGCCATGACGTCATCGTTCCGTGCACCGGAAGCCGCTGGGCCGACAAGGCACTGAACGGCGAGACGTCGAATCCCGACACGTTCCTGACAACCGTATAACTCGAAAGAAGATCGCTCTCGACCAGACAGCCGACGGCGGTCGCGGCGCGCGGAATGACGGTTGCTCCTTTGCGCAGGAGTCGCGCATGCGCATCCTCGAACGTGCTCAGCACGTATTCGGCGAGAAGATCGCTCGACAGAATTTCCGAAATCAGAATGTCCGCCCGCGCTTCAAGATCGTGGCCGACGATGAGTTGGTTCGAGCTTTTATTGACGATGCGGATTTTCTTTGCATAACCATTCGAAGCGATGATGCGTTCCGCCGTCTCGGCGATGACCGGGACTTTTTCGCACGAAACGATATTGGTCGCGCCGGCCCGCGCCGCCATCATCGAGAGCAGGCCGCTGCCGGTGCCGATATCGAGAATGCGGGAATCCGGCCCTTCTTTTTCGATCACTTGACGGATCGCTCGCTCGAAAGCGTCGTTCCTCCGCGTGTCGTTCAACATCGGAATATGCCAGAACGGCACCACCACGGATGTCAGCCGTCTCATTTGATGGCGCAGATGGAGATTGTTGGGATTGAGCGCCAAGGCGCGGCGGAATTCGGCGAGCGCTTCGTCGCGCCGTCCCGAATCCGCAAGCGCGACCGCCAGATTGGACAGCACGAGTTCGTTTTCCGGCGCGATCGATCGGGCTTCGGTAAAACAACAGATCGCCTCAGCCGTCCGCTCAAGACGATGCAGGAGAACGCCTTTCTCGATCATCGCCTCCAAATGCCGGGGGTCGCGTTCGAGCACCTTGTTCCAATGGCCGAGGGCCCCTTCGAGGTCGCCCTTTTTCAAGACGGTCCGCGCCAGCGCCGGCAGAACCTCGATGGTGCGATAATCATAGGCCAGCACGCGCAGATATTCTTCTTCCGCCTTCGCAAAATCGCCCTCGGCGGAATACGACACCGCATTCCGGAGCAATTGAATGATCTGTCGTGGGGCAACCGTCACCTTTTGACTCTCCCGTCGAGACCGGCCCCAAAGCCGCTTTACTTCTTAAACCCGATTACGCATGACGATATCAAAACGTTACAGACGCGCGAGGCCGAAAATCAGGTGTTTTTCGCAAGTAAGCCTCCTCGCGCCGTGATTCGCGGGGCGAACCCATTCTATCATGGCGCGGGCAGTCCGGATTTTCGCTGTCAAACAGTGGGCAAGCGCAAGCGTCCTCGCGGCTCTGAGGCGCCCGAGTTTTTCGAAACCGTTCGCCCAAACGGAGGGCGCGGGGAATGCCGGGTGTGCGGCTCACACCCAAAGCCCCGTGTGCAAAATAAAAAAGCACACGAGCAAAGTCGCCTTGGGTTTGCCGGCTGGTCCGGCATTCCCCGCACGATGGTTTTAACGGCTTGCTTCGTACTCTCCCTGGTGATCGGGCTTTCTTGTCACCATCGCCGGCGGGATCATCCCGCCAACTTGATGCCAGCGTCGAGGCATCAGGACCACACGACTTCGCCGTCCGCTTTCGCGCCGTTCGTCTTGCGCCGCCAAAGCGTCCATCGCATCCCGCGCCCAACGTTTCGTGACGACCGCGAAGCGTCCCTCTTGAGGGGCGCGGGATGCGCGGAAAATTGCTTCTGATTTGCCCGACATCGCAAGCGAATTACCTGCGACATTTTGGCACGACGGGCAAATCACTTGCCGCGCGCGAAATCGTGTCAAGACCTTATCGTTACTCCGGCACACGCGTTGTGGACCCCGGATCAGCAGCGCACCACGCTGCTGTTGCAGCGCGTCGCGCAGCATCCGGGGAAAGTAGAGCAATAGTCGGGGCTCTAAGAGACGCCTTGCATCTCACGCCGCGTCTTTTCGGCTTGGTCGGATCAACACGTCTGCCGAGATGCCGAGGCGCTCATGCAAGCGCCGGATCATCCCCATCGAGAGTCCTCGTTTTCGATTCAAAACTTCGGCGATGCGCGTGCGTGTGCCAATGACCTCCTCCAGATCCCGCCGGGTGAGACCTTGCTGTTCCATGCGGAATTTGATTGCCTCGATGGGATCGGGCGGGTCCATCGGATAGTGCTCAGCCTCATAGGCATCGATGAGCGTTGCAAGCACATCGAGACGGTCGCCGCCGCGAGTTCCTGCCTTCGCACCCCAGAGGCGCTCGACTTCCTTGAGCGCGGCCTCATAGTCCCGCTTCGTCCGGATCGGCTTTACCTCACCCGCCATGCCGCACCTCCTTCACATCGATCTTGTCGTAGTCCTTGTGCGTGCCGATCCACTTGATCCACACGATACCTTTGTCGAAATCAGTGGCTACGACTAAGCGATAGTCGTTCCCCTTGATATTGAACACGACCCGGTTGGCCGAGACGATACTGGCCGTCGCGTAGTTGCACTTCACATCCGCCCCGCCGAACCACCGCGCCTTTTTAACTTCGTCGAACCAGGCGTCCAGGGCGCCTTTCAATGCCGCGTGGTCTTTGTACCCTTTCCGTCCATCCACGAACTCTCGCAGGGTGCGCCGGGCGATAATTCTCATCTCTCAAAATTATCATGTACCCAGTTTGGGCGCAAGTAGCCTGCATGAGCGTCGGCGACATGCGGGGTATCAGAGCCTGTCGATGGCTAATTCTTGTGCCCCGGGCGCGGATAGCAGCGTGCAACGCTGCTTCGTAAGACCGAGATGCACAATGCGTGCGTGGACCTCGGATGCTGCGCACCACGCTGTCTCCACCGTCATCGCGAGCGAACAGCGAAGCGATCCAGAGTCGCGAGGAAATCCTGGATTGCTTCGTCGCTTTCAGCTCCTCGCGATGACGGCCCCTCCAGATCCGCGTCACCTTCATTCCGGTGCGCGCGTTGTGCGTACTCTCTCCGCGTCATTCCGGGGCGATGCGAAGCATCGAGCCCGGAATCTATAACCACCATCGTGTGTATGGATTCCGGGCCTACGCCTGACGGCGTATCCCGGAATGACAAAGGAGAGAGCGTCATCCTTCGGCCGCCCAAAGCAATGATGGGCACGGCGGGTGGTTTCCACTAAGATAGGCGCCACAACAGAATAAAAGCGGGGAGGGTATTCATGCGGAGGTGGTCGAGGCGCGAAGTGCTTTCGGCGTCCATGGGAGCTACTGTGGGAGCGCTTTTCGCCGAGCCGCTCAAAGCGGCCGCGCCACCAGCGACGACTATCACCCCCGAACTGATCGAGGCCGCGCGCAAAGAGGGAAAGGTCTCTTATTACGCGGCGATTGAACTTGGCGTCGCCGAGCGTCTGGGCAAGATGTTCGAGGCCAAATATCCCGGCATTGCGGTGCGGGTGGAGCGTTCCGGCGCCGAGCGGATTTTTCAACGTATCGCACAGGAAAACGGCAGCGGCATTCACGCGGTGGATGTCGCCAACTCCACGGATGTCTCGCATTATCTCGAATGGAAGAAAAACGGCTGGCTTGCGCCTTTTGTGCCGGATGATGTCGCCCAACATTTTCCCGCCGATCAGGTCGATCCCGAAGGTATGTACGCCACCTCATGCGCCTGGATGGAGGTCATCGGCTACAACACCAATCTGGTGAAGGTGGAGGAAGCGCCGAAGAGTTATGCCGATCTCTTGAATCCGAAATGGCAGGGTAAAATCGTCAAGGGACACCCCGGTTACAGTGGGGCCATTCTGACGACGACATTTGTGCTGGCGCGCGAGCTCGGCTGGACTTATCTGGAAAAACTCGCCGGGCAAAAGGTGATGCAGGTGCAGTCGGCGGGCGATCCGCCGAAAAAGATCATGCTCGGCGAACGCGCCGTGATGGCCGACGGCAACGACTATAATCTCGTTCTGTTTAAGGATCAGGGAAAGCCTGTGGAAGCCGTGTATCCGGCCGAGGGCGCGCCGTTGATCATCGTGCCCTCAGGCGTCTTTAAGAACGCGCCCAACCCGAATGCCGCGCGGCTGTTCCAGAACTTCTTTTTCAGCCGCGAAGCCCAGCAAATGCTGGTGGACGAATTCGCCCATCGCTCTTTTCACGCTTTGGTCAAGCCGAGGGCCGGGCAAAAACCGATGTCGGAAGTGAAAACGCTCAAATCCGATCCGGTCGCGGTGCAGGCGCAAAGCGAGGAAATCAAGGCACGCTATGCGAAGGTTTTCAGGGTTTGAGAATTGACGCGCCCGCAGCTTTCGTGCGTGAAAGGCGTGCGCCAAGATCGTCTATTGGGCTCGCCCGCCCACCTCACGCCCTTGAACTCACCAAATATCTATTGTTATCAAGGGGACCGGCCCGCAGGCAGTAAGTTGCTCGGGAACGCCAAGCATCCGCAAAAGGAAAGATAAATGCCAGCCTACAACATTCTCCTCATGGGCGCCTCATATGGATCGCTGCTCGCATCCAAGCTGCTGTTCGGCGGCCATTCGATCCATCTCGTGTGCCTGCCCGCGGAAGCTGAGCTGATCAATGCGGAAGGGTTCAAGGTGACGCTGCCCATCCGCGGCCGCAAGGACCCCGTGCTGCTCGAATCCCGCAAGCTGCCGGGCAAGGTGACCGCCGGTCCGGCGGCCGGCGTCGATCCCTCGAAATTCGATCTGGTCGGCTTGTGTATGCAGGAGCCGCAATATCGCTCCGACGGCGTGCGCCAATTGCTCGATGCGGTCGGGAAATCCGGCGTGCCCTGCATGTCGATCATGAACATGCCTCCGCTTGCTTATATCAAGCGGATTCCGGGCCTCGACTACAAGGCGCTGGAAGCCGCCTATACCGATCCGCGCGTTTGGGATTCGGTCAACCCGCGCAAGATCACTCTCAACAGCCCCGATCCGCAGGCGATTCGTCCGCCTGACGGCAAGGCCAACGAGCTTCTTGTCACGCTGCCGACGAATTTCAAATGCGCGAGATTCGAAGACGACAAGGATACGCAGATTATTCGCAATCTCGAAAAGGATGTCGATGCCGCGCGCTTTAAGGTGGCGGAGGGCGAGATCGAACTGCCGGTCAAGTTGAAGGCTTACGATTCGATCTGGGTGCCGCTTGCCAAATGGTCGATGCTGCTTGCGGGCAACTACCGATGCATTACCAAGGATGGGATGCGGACGGCGCAGGAAGCGGTGCATTCGAATATCGAGGAATCGCGCTCCGTCTATAATTTTGTGTTCGACCTCTGCGTGAAGTTAGGGGCGAACCCATCCGATCTCGTCCCGTTCGAAAAATACGCCGCCGCGGCGCAGAGCCTGTCCCGTCCGGCTTCCGCCGCGCGCGCGTTGCAAAACGGCGCGCCGAATATCGAACGCGCCGACAAGCTGGTGCAGCTCATTGCTCTTCAGAAGGGCTTGAATCATCCGGCCATCGACGCGCAAGTCGCCCTGGTCGATGAGCGCCTCGCGACAAATCGAAAAGCGGTGAAGGCGTAAAACTATATCGAGCCCATGCGATCTAGAGTCTTACCTTGATGCTGGATCGCTTCGCGTTCGCTCGCGATGACGGCGGATGCTCTTACAGCGAATAATACATTTCGAATTCGACCGGGTGCGGCGTCATCTCGAAACGCGCGACTTCGGTCATCTTGAGTTCGATATAAGCGTCGATGAAGTCGTCGTCGAACACCCCGCCGTTCTTTAAAAAAGCACGGTCCTTGTCGAGGTTTTCGAGCGCCTCGCGCAGGCTTCCGCACACGGTCGGGATCGCCTTCAGTTCTTCCTTCGGCAGATCGTAGAGATCCTTGTCCATCGCCGGACCCGGATCGATCTTGTTCTTGATGCCGTCGAGGCCGGCCATCAGCATCGCGGCGAAGCCGAGATAGGGATTGGCCATCGGATCGGGGAAGCGCACTTCGACGCGCTTGGCTTTTGGATTTGACGTGTAGGGGATGCGGCAGGAGGCCGAGCGGTTGCGCGCGGAGTAGGCGAGCAACACGGGGGCCTCATAACCCGGCACCAGGCGCTTATAGGAGTTGGTGGAGGGGTTGGTGAAGGCGTTGATCGCTTTGGCATGTTTGATGATGCCGCCGATATAATGGAGACAGGTCTCCGAGAGATCGGCATATTTGTTGCCGGCGAAAACCGGCTTGCCGCCCTTCCAGATCGATTGGTGGCAGTGCATGCCCGAGCCATTGTCGCCATAGACGGGCTTGGGCATGAAGGTCGCGGTCTTGCCGTAGATATGGGCGACCTGATGGATGCAATATTTGTAGATCTGCATCTGGTCGGCCATCAGCGTCAACGTGTCGAACTTCATGCCGAGTTCGTGCTGGGCGGATGCGACCTCGTGGTGATGCTTTTCGACCTTGACGCCCATCTTGGCCATGGCCCCTAACATTTCCGAACGCATGTCCTGCACGGAATCCTGCGGCGGCACGGGGAAGTAGCCGGCCTTGGTGCGGATGCGGTGACCGAGATTGCCGCCTTCATATTCGGTATCGGAGTTGATCGGCAATTCCGAGGAGTCGAGCTTGAAGCCGGTGTTGTAGGGGGTGGTCTGGAAGCGGACATCGTCGAAGACGAAGAACTCGGCCTCGGGTCCGAAGAACACCGTGTCGCCAACGCCCATCGACTTCACCATGGCTTCGGCCTTTTTCGCCATGCCGCGGGGATCGCGGTTATAGGGTTCGCCGGTGGTCGGTTCCAACACGTCGCAGGTGATCACCATCGTGGTTTCGGCGAAGAACGGATCGATCGTGGCGGTGACGGGATCGGGCATCAGGCACATGTCGGATTCGTTGATCGCCTTCCAGCCGGCGATCGAGGAGCCGTCGAACATCA
>DATGJS010000084.1:0-2039 GCA_035295025.1 Bradyrhizobium sp. | reverse complement strand
TGTCAACTCGCTCCGCCGCGCTGGGAACGCCGCCTTGAGCGCGGCGTCCGACTTCGGATTGGTGGGCGTGAAGGCCGCGAGCTGAACCATGTCGCCAACGACGAGATGGACGGCGGTCGAGAATCCACCGATCAAGCGGTTTGCGCTGGCGGCAATCGCGTCAAACACCGGCTGCACGTCTGACGGTGAGCTTGCGATCACTTTCAGAATGTCCGCCGTCGCGGTCTGGCGCTCCAACGCTTCCTTGGTCTCGTTGAACAGCCGGGCGTTCTCGATGGCGATCACGGCCTGGTCGGCGAATGTCCGGAGCAGGTTAACGTGATAGGGAGCAAAATGACCTGGTTCCTTCCGGGTCACATTGATCAAACCAATCGGTTCGCGGCCGCGCAGCAGCGGCACCACCACCAGGCTGCGGTAACCGCGCTTCCTCCCCATTTCGAGTAGCGGTGGTTGCTGAGCAAATTCGACTTCCGTGTCGGTGATCTCGAAAGCCTCACCGCTAAGGATGCGCTCGGCGCCTGAGAGAACGGTAAGCGGTCGAGGGAACGCTGCTTGCAAGACGGCGTCGGCTTCAGGGCTGATGCGTGTGAATGCTTTAAGATGCTGCTGACCATCAATCAACAGGTGCACGGCGGCCGAAAACCCTGCAACCAGCCGGGTCGATCGCTCGACGATCGCCTCGAACACTGGTTGCACATCCGACGGCGAGCTTGCGATCACCTTGAGAATCTCGGCGGTCGCCGTCTGCCGCTCCAACGCCTCCTTTGTCTCGTTGAACAGCCGCGCATTCTCAATCGCAATCACCGCCTGGTCGGCAAAACTCTGCAATAGCGCGAGCTCGTCATCGGCGAAGGCGGCAACCCGCCCGCGATGCACGATCAGCGCGCCGATCGCCCTGCCTTCGCGCCGCAACGGTATGCCCACCAGCGTCCGTGTGCCGGCGGCGCGCGCTGGCTTGAGTCCCGGCCAATCCGCTATCTCCGGATCAACGTTCTCGATGTCGGGCAAATGGATTGGCCGATTCTCGCGATAAACCGCACCCGGCATGTTATGGCCGCTGATCTTGAGCTGCTCGGCGGAAACCGCTGCCGCAATGCGCTTCGCACCTTCCCCGACATTGATGCTGTGGCTCCACTCGTCGCGCGGCCCGGCGATGCGAATGGTCACAGCTGAGGCCACAAACAGACGTTCGGTGGTTTCGGCGATCAGCTGCAACGGCCGCAGCGCGTCGCCCGAGGCATTGGCAACCGCGCGCAAGACCTCGGCGCTCGCCTGCTGCTGCATTCGCGCGATTCTCAGCCGCGCCTTCAGCCCCGCGGTTTCGGCGGCCGCCGGCAGTTTCGGCCTGCGGGGCTCTGATTTGGTTGGGTTTGATTTGGCCGGTTTTGGCTGGCGCGATCCAACACGGGAGGTTCCAGCAATGCCGGATTTGCGCCCCCGCGAGCCCGCACGACCGGCCGTCCTGGCACGTTTTCCAACTCTTTTTCTGATCCTGGCCATATTTCCTGTGCCCCTCGCCAAATTACCCGATCCGGCCTTGGGCGCAAACATCTGCAAGGCAAAAGATGACCGTTTGGCGTCAGGATGCTTGTCGCGCGCGCCATTATCGGCCCGCCGCCAAAGCCTATGCACAGATTCCGCGGTATGGGTCCTCGCGTTCGCGAGGACGACCATGCAACTACGAGCTTGGCCGCTTCCCGTACACCTTGTCCGCTCGCTTCTCGAACGCGCCCGAGAATCTTGCAAACGCCGCGTCGAACATCGATCCCATCAGCACCGCCAGCATCCGGCTCCTGAATTCATAGGCGATGAAGAAGGTGACGTTGCAGGCCTTCTCGCCCTTTGGCTCGAACGTCCAGCGGTTCTCGAGGCTGGAGAAAGGGCCGCGAAGGTAACGCACGTTGATCTTCAAATTGGGCCGGTCGAGCGTCACCTCGCTGGTGAACGTTTCCTTCACGAGCTTGAACGATACCGTCATCTCGGCCACGACAATCTCGGTGCCGTCCGGCCCCGTCGTGCGCTGACGGACCTTGAGTGAT
>DATGJS010000083.1:0-8350 GCA_035295025.1 Bradyrhizobium sp. | reverse complement strand
AACCCGGATCTGCTGCAGCTCGTCACACTGCCGTTGCTGGTGCTGGCCTATCTCAACGCCTTCGAAAAGCGCAGCGTGAAGTCGGGACTATGGCTGGGGCTCGCGGCGGCGCTCGCTCTGATGACGAAATATTGGGTGCTGACCATGATCGGCGCGATCGGGTTGGTGGCGCTTCTGCATCCGGCGCGGCTTAAGTTCCTGCGTTCGCCGGCGCCCTGGGTTGCGATCGCGGCCGCGCTTGTTGCGATGATCCCGCATCTGATGTGGCTGCAAGAAGTGAATTTCGTCCCGCTGACCTATGCCGGTGATGTCTATGGGCATCCAAGCCGCGCGCAGAGCGCGAAACTTGTTCTCGGCTATGTCGATCACAATCTTGCGCTTCTGGCCGTGCCGGCGCTCGTGGCCGTGATCGCGCTCGCAGGGGCGAGTCTGGTTTACCGGCCGCAAGCGGCCTTGACGCGGATCTGGCGAGGGGGCGCCGATAGCGGCGTAAACCTCACGCAGGCGCTCAACGTTTGGATGATCCAGGCGGTGGTTGCCATCGGACCGCCGCTCGGCGGATTGATCTTTGCGGTCTATATGAAGACCGATTGGGGCATCTCGCTGTTCTTCCTGACGCCGTTGTCGCTCATCGCCATCCCGGCCTTGCGCCTGCCCAAGATCGCGCTGTTTCGGATCACCGCGCTGTGGCTGGGGCTCACTTTGGCGACGCTTGCCGCCGCGCCCACCATCGTTCTCCACGAGATGACGGAGAACCCCAATTCGGCGCTCAGCTATGGCGCGCGCTCTCAGCTCGCCCGCGAGCTGACGGAGGAATGGCACAACCGTTTCCACTCGCGCTGGCCCGTCGTCGCCGGCACGACCGAGATCGGCGAACCCATGACGTTTTACAGCCCCGATCATCCGGCGCCGTTTACGCCCGGGGAAATCTGGTCGTCGGGCCTGACCTCGCTGGAGGAAGCCAAGCGTCTCGGGTTCATCGGCATCTGCGATACGACCGACAGCCGGCTTGCCGAGTGCGAGGCCTGGATGGCCGCGAACGCGGAAGGGGCCGAGCAGGTGACCGTCTCCACGCAGCGGTTTTTCAAGGGCCATCCGGGCCCGGCGACCCTTTGGAAGGTCTATGTCGTACCGCCGGCTAAGTGACGGACATGACGCAAGTCACATATTTTCTTCGTTGAATTTGGCGGCGACGAGTTCGCTGATCGCATCGAGCGCGGCCTGCGCCTGGGGGCCGGCCGCCGAAACAATAATGGAGGTGCCGGGACCCGCCGAGAGCATCATCAGCCCCATGATCGAGGTGCCGCCGACGGTCTCCCCGCCCTTGGTCACCCACACCTCCGCCTCGAAGCGTTCGACCGTCTGCACAAATTTGGCCGAAGCCCGCGCGTGAAGGCCGCGCTTGTTGAGAATCGGCAGTTCGCGGGAAATGGCGCCTTCCGGAATGCTCGGTCCGGGAGCGAGGTCGGGCGACGGTTCGTCGTCGCTCATTTGCCGGCGAGAACCCGGCTTGCGATGGTGACATATTTGCGTCCGGCTTCCTGCGCCATGGCGATGGCGTCGGGAAGGGGCCGCTCTTCGCGAACCTTCGCCAATTTGACCAGCATCGGAAGATTGATGCCCGCGAGCACTTCGACTTGCGGGCGGCTCATGCAAGAGATCGCGAGATTTGAAGGCGTGCCGCCGAACATGTCGGTGAGGATTGCAACCCCGTCGCCGCTATCGACGCGATTGACCGCTTCGATAATGTCGCTGCGGCATAAATCGGAATCATCCTCGGCGCCGATGGTGACGGCTTCAATTTGTTTTTGCGGACCCATGACATGTTCGAGCGCCGCCTTGAACTCGTCGGCCAGGCGCCCATGGGTCACAAGTACTAGACCAATCATCGAAAACTCCTCGTGGGTGCTTTGGTGCACCGCACGAACGCGCCACTTTGACCATCCAGAGGCCTCGCGCAAGAGGGATGTCGGCGAATCTTCCGAAAATCAACGAAGGGTAAAGGGAGCCGACCCCGGTCTATTTGGACGCGATAGTGGGACTGATATGGTTACCAAATCCCTTCGAACAATCTGACGAAGGAGCTTCGGCCGACGAATTCGCGGCCGTTGTAAGGGCGGCAATGACGAGCGGCAGTGCTTCGAAGCCTTGTTGAATGGGAATTCGTGGTATTAAAATACCTTCTATGGAAGCCCACAAAGCCTCGGGCGGCGGCATCCGCTCGGCGTCGGCGGCCGCAAGATCGACGACCAAACCGACAATGGCTTCGGCCATGAAGGCGCAACGGCGAATCCCAAGACCATGAATTTCGATCAAGCCGGCGAGCGCCGGCGCCGGGCGAATCACCAGCTTGCCAGCGGTGGGTTCGACATGGACGCGGTCATCGCCGAGGAGTGTGGCTTGTGGCATTTGGCCCGCGCGGCCGGCCAGAATGAGGTCGAAGGCGAGGCGCGATTTGCCGGCGCCGGAGGGGCCGCGAATCAGAACGGCGCGATCGCCGACCGCGACGGCCGAGGCATGAATGCTAGTGCTCCCTTTTCGAAGTTCGTGTTCCATCGTCGCGCCCGCCTTTCACGAACTTCGGAAATCGCCTTTCCGCCTTGGTCACAAAGCAGGCAGCCGGACCACAAAGCGCGCGCCGGCAACCGTCGCCTCCCCGCCGGCGGCAGGTCGGCCGGTGCGGTTTCCGGCCCAGATCTTTCCAGCATGGGCCTCCACGATTTGTTTGGAGATCGAAAGCCCAAGGCCCGAATTCTGCCCAAAACCCTGATGCGGCCGATCGGTGTAGAAGCGCTCGAAGATGCGGCAGAGCGCATCCTCGCGAATTCCCGGCCCATCATCATCGACGACGATCTCGATCTGCGAACGCAGCCTTCGGCAGGTGATCCGCACTTTGCCCCCGGCTTCCGAAAACGATTGGGCGTTCGACAGCAAATTGGAG
Organism: Bradyrhizobium sp.; assembly: GCA_035295025.1. Lineage (GTDB taxonomy): Bacteria > Pseudomonadota > Alphaproteobacteria > Rhizobiales > Xanthobacteraceae > Bradyrhizobium. Next base: position 5,409 of record DATGJS010000083.1, on the reverse strand, counting down.
ATCACCTGTCCGAGCCGCGAATCATGGCCCGGTACGGAGAAGGCATCGTGGGGGTCGCGGCTCTCGAAACGCAATTCGACGGTGATGTTGTTGCCGCGCCGGGTCTCGTTGGCGACGGAGGCAAGCGCGGTCAGGAGACGGCGAAGATCGACACGCGTCATGTCCTGACGCTGCAATTCGGCATCGAGCCGGCTGGCGTCGGAAATGTCCGAGATCAGCCGGTCGAGCCGTTTGACGTCGTGCTCGATCACCGCGAGCAGCCGCGTCCGGCTCATATCGTTGCGCGCAAGCGGCAGCGTTTCGACCGCCGAACGCAGCGAGGTCAGCGGATTCTTCAATTCATGGGCGACATCGGCGGCGAACGTCTCGATGGCCTCGATGCGGTTATAAAGCGCATCCGTCATGTCGCGCAGCGCCCCGGAAAGGTGACCGATCTCGTCGCGCCGTCCGGTGAAATCGGGGATTTCGACGCGGGTGCGGATGCGGCGGCGGACCCGCTCGGCACTGTCGGCCAGCCGGCGCACCGGACCCGCGATCGTGCTCGCCAGCAATAGCGACAACACGATCATGACGATCGATGCGACCCCGCCGACCTTCAAGATGGCGAGCCGCTCGGCCGTCACCATCTGATCGATATCGTCGCCCTGGGTCGAGAGCATCAAAGCGCCGTGAATCGCGCGGAAGCGCTGTACGGGCACCGCGACCGATACGATCACCTCGCCGAGTTCGTTGATGCGCACCATGCTGCTCTTCTCGCCGTCCAGCGACATGGCCACTTCCTGATATCCATTGCCGTTTTCAGGCCGGAGTTCGCGATAAAGCGGAAGGTCGCCGCGGTTGAGCCAGGTGCGGATCGCGATCATGGTTCGCCGGGTAATGCCGGGTTTTTCCTCGGAGGGCGGCGGCAATTCGACGCGCAGCACATCGCCGCGTCCGTAAAGATTGCGGCTGTCCAGAAGGAGCGAGCCGTCGCGGTCGTAAATGCGGGCGCGCGTTTTGGTGGGCGAGATCAGCCGCCGCAACACGGGCGCGACCCGCTCCGGATTGATCGGAAAATCCAATCCCGAAAGCTCATCCGGCGCGCTAACGGTTTCGCCGGTCTTCAAGTCCGCCAACCGGTCCGGATCGATGGTGATGGTGTTGGTTTCGACCGTCGCTGAAGCCGCGATCGCCCCTGCGATGATCTCGGCCTGCACCAGAAGGCTTTGCGCGCGCGCGTCGATGAGGCCGGCGCGGAATTGCGAGAGATAAAGAATGCTGGCCACCAGCGCGAGCAGGCCGGCGATATTGAGCGAAACGATGCGCCGTGTGAGGCTTGAAAAACTAAGCGCGAAAAAGAATTGCCCGACCCGCCGCAGCCAATCGAGCGGCTGCCATCGGGTGACCTGCGGGCTTTCGGCGGCAAGCGTATCCGTGACGATGGGCGAAGCCACATCGTCCGTGCTCAGGCTTGCATCGGGATGCGTTCGATCGAGCAATGGTCAAACCGCCGGTTGTTTCAGGGGTCCCGCGATGTTTCAATCGCGTTCGACATCTTAATCATTAGCGCCAAAGGCTCTGTCCGCAAACCGCCGATGGCGCTTATGCCGCTCAGGCTTCCTTGAAGCGGTATCCGACCCCATAGAGGGTTTCGATCATTTCGAATTCATCGTCCACGACCTTGAATTTCTTGCGCAACCGCTTGATGTGGCTGTCGATGGTGCGGTCGTCGACATAGACCTGATCGTCATAGGCCGCGTCCATCAATGCGTTGCGGCTTTTGACGACGCCGGGGCGGGTGGCCAGCGCTTGAAGAATCAGAAACTCCGTCACGGTCAGGGTGACGGGCTCGTTCTTCCAGGTGCAGGTGTGGCGCTCCGGGTCCATGCGCAAGAGACCGCGGTCCAGCGCTTTTGCGTCGGTTTCCTTTGGCGCGGCGGCGGGGTCCTTTGGCGCGGCGCGGCGCAACACGGCCTTCACGCGCTCGACCAAAAGCCGTTGTGAGAACGGCTTTCGGATGAAATCGTCGGCGCCCATTTTGAGGCCGAATAATTCATCGATTTCCTCGTCCTTGGAGGTCAGGAAAATCACCGGAAGATCGGATTTTTGCCGCAACCGCCTCAGCGTCTCCATGCCGTCCATGCGCGGCATTTTGATATCGAGGATGGCAAGGTCCGGCGGACTGGTTCGGAATCCATCCAGCGCGGAGGCACCGTCCGTATAGGTCATGATGCGATAGCCTTCCGCCTCAAGCGCGATCGAGACGGATGTCAGGATGTTGCGGTCGTCATCGACCAAAGCAATGGTGGGCATGAGCCTGCTTTCAGATATTGCTACCAGTGTCCTCAGTTCCGACATTCGTATGATATCGTGGCGGCTTCGGTTACGAAGATCAGAATCAACGGGGACATTGGCAAATGTTAGATTCCAGTGCGGGTTTCGTTATTCGACATTCGCCGTCAAAACTCGCGGGCGATACCGAAACGAAGATCAAATCCACCGCACTCAAGGTTGCTGAAACGGCGGTTATCTTTTGGTGCGCCGTGTAAAAGGGGTTCGAACCTGCTCAACGAGCAATGCAAGCTGGGCTGAAGTGTGACCGAGTTCCATGAAAGCGCCTTTCCAATTTCTGGCGCCCCGACCCCTATGGAAATCGGTTTACCCGAAAAAAGGTCCTCATTGCAATAGGATGACGAGGTATTATCGATGGAATTGACTTCCGATTTCGAGCCCGCAAGGGCCGTGAGGCAGCTATTGCGGCGCAGCCGGCAAGGTGCGTTGGCGACATTGATGATGGGGACTGGCGATCCCTATTGCTCGCTGGTGAATGTGGCGAGCCATCCCGATGGCGCGCCGATCCTGCTGATTTCCCGCCTCGCCATTCACACCAAGAATCTGCTTGCCGATGCGCGGGTCTCCCTGATGCTGGACGAGCGCGCCGAGGGCGATCCGCTGGAAGGGTCGCGGATCATGTTGGCGGGCCGCGCCGAGGAGGTCATTTCGAATCGGGAAATCGTCCGCCGCCGCTACCTCAATGCGCACCCCTCCGCGGAGGCCTTTGTGGACTTCAAGGATTTCTCCTTCTTCCTGATCCGCCCCACCGGAACCCATCTGGTGGCGGGATTCGGGCGCATCATCGATCTCAAGCCGGCGCAATTTTTGACCGATATTTCGGATGCGGCTGCGCTATTGGAGGCCGAACCAAGCGCGCTCGAACATATGAACGCGGATCATCGGGAGGCGCTTGGCCTTTACGCCACGCGGCTGCTTGGTGCTGCGCCCAGTGACTGGCGTTGCAGCGGGATCGATCCCCAAGGGATCGATCTGCAAGCTGGAAGCAAGGCGCTGCGGCTAGACTTTCCGGAGCGGGTCACAGAGCCTAGTGAATTGCGCAAGATGCTGGTTCGGCTGGCGAAACAGGCGCGGGCGGCGGATTAACTTTGCTTGCACTGCAACATGGGCTTCGGTCAGGGCGGGGTGTCACCAAGGCCCGGGCGGAATAAACCAAATCGGTGGGATCGGCTTGGCAAGACCGGCGTTCATCAATAATAAATCGCCGGAAATATTCGTTCGCCGGCCTCGGTCGGGAGGTTATATTCGATGGTCACCGTGATGGCTGGGCAGCCGGCCACAGCGGTGACGCGGATTCGAGGAGGAGTTTTTCGTGCACGAGACGGGTAAACGTAACGGTGCTTTTGGTGCCGACAAATTCGGCTTGAGAAATCTCAAAGGGGTGCATTGGAACCTCGGCGCGCCGCAGCTTTATCAGTTCTCGCTTTCGGCTGGCGAGGCGGTGCTCTCCGCCGATGGCGCGCTCTGCGCCGACACCGGTGACTTCACCGGCCGCAGCCCGAAGGACAAGTTCACCGTTCGCGATGCCTTAACCGACAAGAACATGTGGTGGGCTGGCAATCAGTCGATCACATCGGAGCAGTTCGAAGTGCTCTATGCCGATTTCATCAAGCACGCCGAAGGCGTGACGCTGTTCGCGCAGGATCTCTATGGCGGTGCCGATCCCACCTTCCGAATCAAGACCCGCGTCTTCACCGAGCTTGCCTGGCACTCGCTTTTCATCCGCACGCTGCTGATCCGTCCCGAGCCGTCCGAGCTCAACAACTTCGTGCCGGAATTGACCATCATCGACCTGCCGAGCTTCCGCGCCGATCCGAAACGTCACGGCGCTCGCTCGGAGAACGTGGTCGCGATCGATTTCGCCCGCAAGATCGTCCTGATCGGCGGGTCTTATTATGCCGGCGAGATGAAGAAGAGCGTGTTCACCACGCTCAATTATTATCTGCCCGAACGCGGCGTGATGCCGATGCATTGCTCGGCCAATGTCGGCCCCGCCGGCGATAGCGCGATCTTCTTCGGCCTTTCCGGCACCGGAAAGACCACGCTTTCGGCCGACCCCAAGCGCACGCTGATCGGCGACGACGAGCATGGCTGGGGCAAGGACGGCATCTTCAATTTCGAAGGCGGCTGTTACGCCAAATGCATCCAATTGTCGGAAGAGGCCGAGCCTGAGATTTACGCCGCGAGCAAACGCTTTGGCGCCGTGCTTGAGAATGTGATCCTCGACGAATACACCCGCGTTCCGGACTTCGACGATGGCTCAAAGACGGAAAACACCCGCTCCGCCTATCCGCTCGATTTCATCCCCAATGCCTCGCGAAGCGGGCGCGCCGGCCATCCGAAGAACGTGGTGATGCTGGCCGCGGACGCCTTCGGTGTGCTGCCGCCAATCGCAAAACTCTCACCGGCGCAGGCGATGTATCATTTCTTGTCCGGTTATACCGCCAAGGTCGCGGGCACCGAGCGTGGCCTGGGCAGCGAGCCGCAGCCTGAATTTTCGACCTGCTTCGGTTCGCCCTTTTTGCCGCTCGACCCCTCGGTCTATGGCAACATGCTGCGCGCGCTGATCGCCAAGCACAATGTCGATTGCTGGCTGGTCAATACCGGGTGGACCGGCGGCAAATATGGCATGGGCTCGCGGATGCCGATCAAGGTCACGCGCGCGCTGCTCACCGCGGCACTCGACGGTTCTTTGCGCAATGTAGAATTCCGCACCGATAAATATTTCGGTTTCGCGGTGCCGACCGCTCTGCCGGGCGTGCCGAGCGACATTCTCGATCCCGTCAATACCTGGAAGGACAAGGCCGAGTTCGACAAGACGGCGCGCGCTTTGGTCGGCATGTTCCAGAAGAATTTCGCCAAGTTCGAAGCCAAGGTCGATGCCGACGTGCGCGCCGCCGCGCCCGAAGTGAAGCTCGCGGCGGAGTGAATCCAGGCTTCCTGACCCCGTCATCGCGCGCGTAGCGAAGAAACTGGATTGCTTCGTCGCTAACGCTCCTCGCAATGACGGCTTCAATCTTCTGCAGAAATCAGTGCGCTTCGTCCCAATTGTCGGCCGCGCGGGCATCGACGTGCAAC
>DATGJS010000082.1:0-2832 GCA_035295025.1 Bradyrhizobium sp. | reverse complement strand
GCTTCCAGAACAACGGACTTGCCGATCTCGCGGCGGCACGGTCAAGGCCCAGCGCCTTGTTGATGGAGGTCGCGATCAACGGCTCAAGGTCGAACAGGCCGGAAATCGCGTAAGCCGCGCTCACGAAGCCTGAAGGCAGCGACGCATCGAAAGCCGGCCAATCGGTGGCGAGCATGCATGCCGCCAGATGCCCGCCGGCGGAATGACCGTTGACGACGAGCCGCTCGGAAAACCGCGCCAATTCACCAAGCGCGTTGCGCATCTCGCCGATGGTTTGATCAACCGTGACGTGGGGACATAGATTGTAGGTAGGAATCGCGACGCTTATGCCATGGGCATTCAGCCCGCGCGCCAAATGGCTGAAGGAGGAGCCATCGAGTGCTTGCCAATAGCCGCCATGAATAAAGACGACGATCGGTCCCGCACCACGGCCGAGGAAGACATCGATCGTCTGCCGCGCGGTTGAACCGTAAGGAATAACGCGTGGCGCGCTTATTTGCCGGTAGGCGGTCGCGTCCCTCACCCATCCCGCCATGATGGCAGGGTTTTCCGGCACCCGCGCCCGGTTATTATATTCGACCTCGTAATCGATACCGGCCATGCGCAAGCTGCTGTTTTGAGCTTCAGGTACTTGAAGATCCGCTTGAAGTCAAAGCGTGAGGCGCGATGCAGCTTTTGTGCCCGCCTCGCTTGCCGCCAATACCGTCGTCAGAATAAGCTGCCGGCGCCGCGCCGGTGTTGCAGGCGATCATGGGAGAAACGGTTATGCGTCAGGTGTTGAGGTGGGCGGCGCTTGCGGCGCTGTTCGGGGTATTCACCGATCCGGCGGCCGCGCAGGAAAAACTAAAGATCGGCCTGATCTTGACGCTGTCGGGGCCCGCGGCCTCGCTCGGCCAACAGGTCCGTGACGGCTTCTCGCTCGCGATCAAGGATCTCGGCGGCAAGATGGCCGGCCGCGATGTTGAGATCGTGGTCGCCGACGACGAACTCAAGCCGGACGCCGCTGTCATTAAGGTCAAGGGGCTCCTTGAGCGCGACAAGGTCGATGTTGTCGTCGGCCCGGTCTTCTCCAACATCCTTCAGGCGATCCACAAGCCGGTCACCGATACCAAAACATTCCTGATCAGTCCGAACGCCGGTCCGTCGAGCTATGCGGGTAAGAATTGCAACCCGTTTTTCTATGCTACCTCCTATCAAAACGACCAGGTGCATGAGATTTTAGGCAAGGTCGCGCAGGATCGCGGCTATAAACGCGTCTACGTGATGGTGCCGAATTATCAGGCCGGCAAGGATTCCGCCGCCGGCTTCAAGCTCGACTACAAGGGCGAGATCGTCGAGGAAAGTTACGTGCCACTCGGCACGCTCGATTTCCAGGTCGAGTTGTCCAAGATCGCTTCGCTCAAGCCCGATGCCGTCTTCACCTTCATGCCCGGCGGCATGGGCGTGAGCCTTGTGAAGCAATATCGGCAGGCAGGCCTTGCCGACAAGATTCCGGTCTTGTCTGCGTTCACGGTCGATGAATCCACGTTGCCGGCGCAGCAGGACGCAGCCGTCGGCATGTTCGGCGGCGCCGCCTGGGCGCCCGATCTCAATAACCCACAGAGCAGGAAATTCGTCGCCGCCTATGAAGCGGCCTATAACAGCGTGCCCGGCACCTACGCCATGCAGGGCTATGACACGGCGCTGCTGATCGACAGCGCGGTGAAGGCGGTCAAGGGCGAGCTGACGAACAAGGAGGCGGTAGCCGCCGCCTTCAAGAAGGCCGATTTCATTTCGCTGCGCGGCAATTTCAAGATCAACGTCAACGGCTTTCCGATACAGGATTTTTATCTGACCAAGGTCGCCAAACGCACGGACGGAAAATTTCAAACCGAGATCGTGCAAAAAGTGTTCGAAAATTATGGCGACCGCTACGCCAAAGAATGCATGCCGGGCAATTAAGGACGCGCAAGCGGCTGTTTCATTAGGGAATCGGGGACCGCCGGTTCCTTCCTTCGAGGAACCGTTTCAGGGCAGCATTTCGGTTCCTGGTGGCCCTTTTGCGCGCCTTCCGGCCCCCGATTGGCGATAGAATTGAGGCCCGCGGAACTTCGAACCCGCTCGCCTAATATTGAAATTTGAGTTCTTTGCGTGGGGATTCGCGGATGGAACAGCAAAGTGCCCCATCGGCTTTTCGAGGAACGAAGGCCGGAAATAAATGTTCTGGCCATCGGGCTATAGAAACCGAAGGAGGACAAAATGAAACCGCCGATCAAATTTTTCGCCAGTGCCGCGATCGGTGCCGGCTTATTAGCGGCGTCCGCGGTCAGCGCATCCGCCGCCATCGCATGCACCGGAAACGTGTGCTGGCATACCCACGAAGTTTACGACTATCCGCCGGACGCCCGGGTCGTCGTTCATGACGACAATTGGCGGTGGGGCCCGCATGACCGGTATGTCTTCCGCGAGCATGAAGGGCGCGGTTATTGGCGTGGAAACGCCTGGATGGCTTGGTAGAGCGCGAATATTCGGGCGGAACTTTGGCTTGAAGAGCGCGATGCCGATTCGATCAAATCTCGTCGCGCTTGAGATGGGAGGCCGCCCATGGACGGCCTCCATCATCAACTATACCTTCATTATCGAGGTCTGGCCTGTCACGGTTGAAATATAATCGCAATGGCGCCACGCTCGGCCGCAAGCGGTTTTGTCGCCGCTCGGAGTTTTAGGCCGCGTCCTGCCGCGCGAGGAAAACCGGCGCTTGACCCACCAGCTCCGCCGCCGGAAGCGGCCGGCCCAGCAGGTAGCCCTGGGCGAAATTGACACCCAGTGTCTTAAGCTCTTCGAGCTGCTCGG
>DATGJS010000081.1:0-5717 GCA_035295025.1 Bradyrhizobium sp. | reverse complement strand
AGTTCCAGCAGTTTTGAGAACGGCAGCGCGACCTTGACCGGCCTCGTGTTCGGCGCCGGCTTTGAATACGCGTTCGCGGCGAACTGGAGCGCCAAGCTCGAATTCGACCGCATCGATTATCTGGGCCGGGGCGTGCCATTTACGCAGGGTGGCATTAGTGGCGGTGTCGCTTTCATCGGCGTCCCTTTCAGCCAGACCGAAACCGCCACGAGCAACGTCGCCAAGATCGGCGTCAACTACCGCTTCTTCGGCGGCGCCGATCCGGTCATCGCGAAATATTGAGGTCGCCCTTCGCGTCATTGCGAGGAGTGAAACGACGAAGCAATCCAGAATCGCGAGAAAGTCCTGGATCGCGTCGTCGCTCTAGCGCAAAATTGCCCCGCAATTTTGTCGCGGGCTCCTCGCGATGACGAGGATACCATTGAAACCCACACCGTCATCGCGAGCGAAGCGAAGCGATCCAGTTCTTTTTGCGATTCTGGATTGCTTCGCGTTCGCTCGCAATGACGACGTAAAAACGGTGTGACGTCGCGGCAGCCGCGGCTAATGACGCCGCAAGTGATTTGCCCGTCGGGTCGTTTTCGCGATTTGATATTCAGCCTTTTGTCCAGCCCTCGGCGCAAAAATATTTCTGTTTTTCCGAAATGCAAATCAGGTGCATGTTTCACCCCGTTTCACGCCTGATAAAGAGGGGCGTCTCGCGCATCGTCTCGAACGTTGGCGTGGAATGCGGTGGACGCGAATGCGCCTTTGACGAATGGCGCATGAAGCGGACGGCGAAGTCGTGTGGTCCTGACGCCCCGACGCTGGCGTCAAGTCTCGTGGAAGCGATCCGCGAGGCGATGGTGGCAAAAAAGCCCGGCTCACCAGGGAGAGCACGAAGGAAACCGTTAAAACCATTCGCGCGGGGAATGCCGGGTGAATCCGGTGTGACCGTGGTGGACTTACTCGGCGTGCTTTTTATTTTTGCACCCGAGGCTACGGGCGCTATCCGAGCGCCCGGCATTCCCTGCGCCCTCTATTTCGGGGCGAAAATTATTCATGACTCGGGCGCTATCCGCACCGCGAGAACGCATGCGTATGCGAATAGACGAATAGACAGGTGGTTGCGAAATTCAACCCTGCTTTATGGTATGGATCATGTATGAAGGGCTCGACTTTAAGGAAAATTCGATGAATCCAAGTATCGCAGTAATGGCGGCAGCGGCTATGCTGGCGGCCACTTCCTTCGGCGCATTCGCATCCGATACACGCGACATTTTGGCGCCGAAGGGCAGGCTTCGCGTCGGCGTCTATCTCGGCAGTCCGACCTCGATGGTTCGCGACAGCAAGACCGGCGCGACCCATGGCGTGAGCTTCGATTTGGGCCAGGAACTGGCCAAACGGCTCAACGTGCCATTTGAGGAAGTGCACTACCAGCGGATCTCGGATGTGCTTGACGGCATGAAAGCGGGCGACGTCGATTTCACGGTCAGCAACTCCACGCCGGCACGGGCCGCCATGGTGATTTTCAGCCAGACGCTGCTCACGATCGAGCTTGGATATCTTGTCGCGGCAAACTCGCCGATCTCTTCCATCGCCGACATCCAAAAGAGCGGCATTCGGATCGGCGTGACACAGGGAAGCACCTCGCAAGGCGCAATTCCCAAATTGCTGCCCGGCGCGGTCGTGGTGCCCGCCCAAAACTATCGACGCGGCATCGAAATGCTTCAAAGCGGCGAAATCGATACCTACGCCACCAACAAGCCGACCCTGTTTGAAATGGCGGACCAGATGAAGGGCGCGCGCGTGCTCGATGGTCGCTGGGGCGAGGAGCATCTTGCCATAGCTATTCCGAAAGGCCGCGAGGCCGCATTGGATGATATCCGCCATTTCGTCGAAGACGTGCAAACCAACGGCCTTCTGGCTCAAGCCGTGGAGCGCTCCGGATTGAGGGGCGCGGTGAAGGCGCCATAAGACGGCACAGATGATGACAGCGTATTTTTGCTCATATTAGAAATTCACCTGCTAAACCATCCCCATGGACCATAACAACCATTCGACCAAATCGCATGTCGCCGCGATTTCGATTTTCGCCAGCGCCGGCATGGCCACGGCCAAATTCGTGGTCGGCATCGGCATCGGCAGTCTCGCGCTGATTTCCGAGGCTCTACATTCCTCGGTGGACGTGGTCGCAACCGTCGTGACCTGGATGGTGGTGCGCTTCTCCGATCGCCCGGCCGACGAAGAACATCATTACGGCCACGGCAAACTCGAAAGCGTCTCGGCGCTCGGCATCATCGCGATGCTTTATGTGCTCGCGGGCGGCATTCTGGTCGAATCCTTCAGCCGCCTGCGCGAGGGCGCCCCGCCCCCGACATTGTCGGCTATTCCCTTTGTTGTGCTCGTTCTCGACATCGCGGTCAATTTCTGGCGGGCGCGGGCGTTGCACCGCGCCGCGCGCGCGACCAAAAGCCAGGCGCTCGCCGCCGATGCGCTACATTTTTCGTCCGACGTGCTCGGCTCGGTTGCCGTGATCGCGGGACTTGTGCTTTCGGCCTTCGGCCTCGCCTGGGGGGATGCGGCCGCCGCCGTCGGCGTCGCGATCATGATTGCGATGCTGGGCATGCGCTTGGCGCGTTCCACCGTCGAGACCTTGACCGACCGCGCCCCCGAAGGCGTGGCCGAACAAGTCACCGCCGCGATCCGAACGGTTCCTGGTGTCGTTGACGTCGAGCGGCTGCGCCTGCGCATGGTGGGATCGACACATTTCATCGACGCCATCGTCCAAGTGCCGCGCACCTACCCCATCGATCGCGTCGATGACATCAAACGGAAGGCGCAAGCCGCCGTTTCGGCCGCCATCGAAGATGCCGATTTGACCTTCACCGCCGTCCCGGTCGCGCGCGACAATGAAAGCGTCCGCGAGCGAATCATGGTGATCGCCCGCAATTCCGGCCTGGCCGTCCACCACGTCACCGTTCACGATCTCGGCGGCAAGCTCACCGTCAGCATCGATCTCGAAGTCGATGGCGAGATGGCGCTGGCGGCGGCCCATGACATCGCCCACGAGTTGGAACGAAATATTCGCGACGAATTCGGCGAAGATGTCGAAGTCGATACCCATATCGAGCCGCTGGAGCCGGATTTGCCTCACGGCACCGATGCGCCGCCCGAGCGGGTCGAAGCCGTCCGCGCCGCGCTATCGGGCTTTGCCGGCCATGGCGCGATTCACGACATCCATAACGTCCGGGTGCGCGACACCGATGCCGGCGAAATCGTCAACTTCCATTGCCGCGCGGCTCCTTCCATGAGCGTGATCAAGGTTCATGAGAGCGTCGATGAAATCGAGCGGGCCCTGCGCCGCGCATTTCCCTCCGTGAAGCGCGTGATCAGCCACGCCGAGCCGCCGAAGACATAATCCCGTGCGCGTTCTCCTTTCGGACTCGTTTGACCCATTCATTTGCGGAGATTTCGACGCGGTGATTCTCCGTGGACAAGATTTATTTTCATTAACGAATCGTTGACTCTCGACAGTCTGCAAAAACTGGATTCAAATGCCTGTGATTCGGAGCGCAGTGATTCTCTCCGAACGGGGTGGTTCAGAAAGTTTCCAAGGGGGCCAATGGCATGGGGCGCGCACACGCCGCGGGCGCGTGCGTCCAATCCGATTCGATCAAAGGATTGGCGCAATCGATCGCTAAACCAGCCTATCATAGACGATTATTGGCGGAGCCGGCGCTTCGCCGCGCGGTACCCACGCTCGTCGTCGCGTTCATGCTCACCATTTGCCTTGGCGCATTCGTGCAGGTGATTGATCAAGCCCGCTTAAAGCGCGATACCGCCAAACGCGACCTCGCCGCGGTCGCCGATTTCATCGCCGAGCGCCTCGAGCATATCGCATCGGCGCGACAGGATCGCGCGGCGGCGTTCGAGCGCCTTCAATTTCTGCTGCCCGGCCTCATTCCCTCCTGGGCCAGCGCCGCCGGCCGGCATGTCATCGTCAACGATGCCGATCAGCACGTTCTCGCTTGCGTTCCGGTTGAATCGGCGATCGGCGATTCCAGCCATGTCCTCGACGTCGTCAGCGCCGCGTTGCCGCTTTCCTCGTCCGAAGGACCGGCGGACGTGACCGACATCACATTGCCCAACGGCAACGTCGCGATGGCGGTTCGCCACACCGTCAAGTCACTTCCGGGTCAGGTGATTGTAATTCAAGAAAAGATCGATTCGATCTGGCGATCGGAGGCCGCTCTCACCGTGACGCTGGCGACAACCACCGGCTTCGTCGTGCTGATCCTCGGCTTCGCCTTTCATTGGCAATCGACCCGCGCCCGCGAAGGCGATCTGATCAACGATGCCGTGCGCGGCCGCATCGATACCGCGCTCAACCGCGGCCGCTGCGGATTGTGGGATTGGGACCTTTCCCGCGGCAGGATTTTCTGGTCGCAATCCATGTTCACGATGCTGGGGCTGGAGAGCCGCAGCGACCTTATGACTTTCGGCGAGGTCAACGCGCTCGTGAAGTCCGACGATATCGATCTGTTCGAGATCGCCGATCAGCTTATTTCGTCCAAAATAAACGCGATCGATCAGACCTTCCGGATGCAACATACCGATGGCCATTGGATCTGGCTCAGGGTGCGGTGCGAGCTCAGCCAAGGCGCGGCCGATGCCGGCCTTCATTTGATCGGAATCGCCGTCGATATCACCGAGCAAAAGAGCTTGGCTGAGAAGACCGTGGAGGCGGATTTGCGGCTGCGCGACGCAATCGAAACCATCCCGGAAGCCTTCGTGCTGTGGGATGCAAGCGACAGGCTCGTGCTTTGCAATTCTCATTTCCAGCGGCTGCACAAATTGCCGGATTCCGCGGTGACACCGGGCACCTCCTACGAGACCGTGATCGAGGTCGGCAGAATGCCGGAGGTGCGGACGCGCTTGCACGAAGTCGCCAATCAGGCGCCGGGCGCGCGGACTTTCGAGGCGCAACTGGACGACGGAAGCTGGCTCCACATCAGCGAACGGCGGACCAAGGACGGCGGTTACGTTTCGGTCGGAACCGACATCACGCGCATCAAGGAGCACGAGCAGAAGCTCGTCGATAACGACCTTCGGCTACGCGCCACTGTGATCGATCTGAAGCGTTCGCAAAGCGAACTTGAACGGCAGGCCATCGAGCTCGCCGATCTCGCCGAGAAATATTCCAGAGAAAAAACCCGCGCCGAGGAGGCAAATCAAACCAAATCCAAATTCCTCGCCAATATGAGCCACGAATTGCGGACGCCGCTCAACGCCATCATCGGCTTCTCAGAAGTGATGGAAAGCGGAATGTTCGGCTCGCTCGGTTCGGAAAAATACCGGGAATATTGCCACGACATTCTCACCAGCGGACATTATTTGCTCGAAGTGATCAACGACATTCTCGATATGTCGAAGATCGAAGCCGGCCGGATGAAGCTCGACATGGAGGGCCTCGACCTGTCGAAAACACTGGCGGAGTCCTTACGCGTGGTGTCGGGCCGCGCCGCCGACAAGAGCCTGGACCTTGATGCGGAAATATACGGCCCGATCTCGATCGTCGCCGACCGCCGCGCCACCAAGCAGATCATCGTCAATCTGCTGTCGAACGCGATCAAGTTCACCCCGGAAGGCGGCCGGGTGACGGTTCGCAGCCGGCTGTTCGGCGACAAGATCGTGCTGATCATCGCCGACACCGGCATCGGCATTGCGCCGCAATC
>DATGJS010000080.1:0-3505 GCA_035295025.1 Bradyrhizobium sp. | reverse complement strand
ATCGGCGCTTTCACGGCGGCCGACGTGATGTTGACGATGCGGCCGAACTTGCGCGCCATCATGCCATCGACCGTGGCCTTGATCAGTTCGATCGGGGTCAGCATGTTGGCGTCGATCGCCTTGATCCAATCGTCGCGGGTCCAGTTGCGGAAATCGCCGGGCGGCGGGCCGCCGGCATTGTTGATGAGAATGTCGGGATCGGGGCAGGCCTTCAGCACGGCTTCGCGCCCCGCTTGTGTGGTGATGTCACCGACGATTTCGCTGACGGTGACGCCGGGATGGTTTTGGCGGATTTCGTCCGCGGTTTTCTTCAACGCCTCGGCGCCGCGCGCTGTCAGGGTGACATGCACGCCTTCATGGGCGAGCGCGATCGCGCAGGCTCGCCCCAATCCCTTGCTCGATGCGCAGACGATGGCACGGCGTCCTTTGATTCCAAGATCCACTGTCTTAACTCCCGTCGGTCCAGATGATGTTCGATGACGATAGCCAGCCTACCCAATCGAAGCGGCTCGGGTAGGAGGCGCGCCGCCGACATGCATATCAGAAGCGATAGCGGGATCAAATCCGCCGGTCTTCCTTCAGCCGATCGATATAGGCCGCGATATCCGGCCGCCAGGACGTGAATCCGCTCTGCCCGGCCGAGGATAAAACCGAAGCGCACCGCGCCTTGCGGGTTTGCGATCCCGAAAATCGTCTGTATCAATGAAGCCGCGCAATATTGGAGTTTGTCATGTCCGCTCTATTCGACGTCAGTCAAGAAACCATTCTGATCACCGGCGCGTCGCAAGGGCTGGGTCGGCAATTTGCCCGGGTTCTTTCCGCGCATGGCGCCACGGTCGTGCTGGCGGCGCGTCAAACCGCGAAGTTACAAAGCCTGGCCGATGAAATTCGCGGCCAAGGCGGCCGCGCGGCCGCGGTTCAAATGGATGTGACGGATCTCGGTTCGATCGCAAAAGCCATCGATGCGGGGGAAGCCGCGCTTGGCGCGATCACGGTCCTCATCAACAATGCCGGGATCGCGATCGAAAAGCCGGCGGTCGAACAAAGCGAGGCGGACTGGGACGCGGTGATCGGCGCCAACCTCAAGGGTGCCTATTTCGTGGCGACCGAGATCGCGCGGCGGATGATCGCGCGCAAGCAGGAGGGCAACATCGTCAACGTCGCCTCCGTGCTCGGTTTCGGCGTGATGAAATTCCTATCGCCCTATACGATTTCAAAGGCCGGCATCGTGCAGGCCACCAAAGCGATGGCGCTGGAGCTTGCGGGCAGCCGCATTCGCGTCAATGCCATTGCGCCCGGTTATATCGATACCGAAATCAATCATCATTTTTGGACGACGCCGGGCGGCGAAAAATTGACCAAGCGGATTCCGCAACGAAAGGTTGGCAGCGAATCCGATCTCGACGGCGCGATCATGCTGCTTGCCTCATCTGCCTCTCGCTACATGACCGGCAGCGTGGTGACGGTGGATGGCGGGTTTTTGCTGACGTGAGGTGCTTCGTCGTCCCGGATCGCGCGGGGACGACATCGACAATCGATCATATTTAATTCACCCGCAACTCCGCCCTGATCATGTCGGCGGCTTTCTCGCCGATCATGATCGCCGGCGCGTTGGTGTTGCCGCCGATCAAAGTCGGCATGATCGAAGCATCGACCACCCGCAAGCCTTCGAGGCCGTACACCTTAAGCTTCGGATCGACTACGGCGAGGGAATCGTTCACGCCCATCTTGCAGGTGCCGACCGGATGATAGACGGTATCGACATTGTTGCGCAGCAGGTTGCGAATTTGCGCGTCGGTTTCGATTCCTTTAGTGACGGTGTCGGATTTTCGCAGCGCTTTGAGCGCGGGCGCATCGAGCAGGCGTTTGGTCATTTTGAAGCCGGCGACCATCGTGTCGAGGTCGCTTTCTTCACCGAAGAAATTCGGATCGATCGCCGGCGGCGCCTGCGGATCGGTGTTCTGTAACCAGACGCTGCCGCGGCTTTTCGGACGCAACACGCAGACGTGGCAGGAAAAGCCCGTGCCCCATTGCGGCTTGCGGCCGTGATCGGCGACCATCGCCATGCAGAAATGCAATTGAATGTCGGGCAGATCGAGATCGGGCCTGGTTTTCAGGAAGCCACCGCATTCGGCGATATTCGAGGTCATCGGTCCGCGCCGCTCGCGGCGATATTGCGCGATGCCCTTGGCGATCCGCGCCAAGCCGCCAAACGACAGCCCCGCGAAATGCGGCGCGTCCGAGGTGAAGCCGAACACGAAATCCGGATGGTCTTGCAAATTCTGCCCGACGCCCGGAAGGTGATGAACGCAGGCGATGCCGTGCTTGGCGAGCGCATCGGCGTCGCCGACGCCCGACAACATCAGAAGCTGCGGACTTTGGAACGTGCCGGCGGATAGGATCACCTCGCGCCGGGCGCGAATTTGTTTCAGGTCCTTGCCCTGGCGGAATTCGACGCCGACCGCGCGTTTGCCTTCGAACAGGATACGGGTCGTGTGTGCGTGGGTTTCGACGCGAAGATTGCTGCGGTTTTTCATGAACGGATGAATATAGCCGCGCGCCGCGCTCCAGCGTTCGCCGTTTTTCTGGGTGACTTGATAGATGCCGAGGCCTTCTTGTTCCTCGGCGTTGAAATCGTCCCGGATGCGGAATTGCGCTTCGCGCGCGGCTTCCAGATAAATGTCACGAACCGGATTGTCGCTGCGCGAACCGGTCACATGCAGCGGCCCGCCTTTGCCGTGATAGAGGCCGTCGAGTTCGGAATTGTCTTCCGAGCGCTTGAAATAAGGCAGCACGTCGGCATAGGACCACCCCTGATTGCCGAGCGCGGCCCAATGGTCGTAGTCGGCCTTGTTGCCGCGGATATAGACCATGGCGTTGATGGCCGAGGAGCCGCCAAGCCCCTTGCCGCGCGGCTGATAGCCGATGCGGCCGTTGAGGCCCGCTTGTGGCACGGTGTCGAAGGCCCAATTGTTGATCTTGCCGGCGATCATCAGGATCAGCGCGCCGGGCGTCGTCACCACCCAATTGTCGTCCCTGCCGCCGGCTTCCAGAAGCGCCACCGAGGTTGCGGGGTCTTCCGACAGGCGGCTTGCGACCGCGCAACCGCCGGAGCCGCCGCCAACAACGATGAAATCAAAGGTCTCCATGGCAGGCATTCCTCCCATTTCGTTACTTGATGCGGGGCGAGTGCGATTTTCCCAAAAAGCATGCCCTAGGGGCTTGCCTCGGGAGGATTATGCTCAATCAAGGAATTAAAGCGCGATGAGGCCCTTTGAGCTTCCGGAGGTGGATTTGGACACGAAATCGCAGGATGTGGCTGTCATAAAAACTTGAAAAGGGCTCTCGCGGGCCTTTCCAAAGCGGCTTTGCATTGATACATACCGCTCGCACCCAGGGGCGTTTGGCCCGGGTTGCCTTCTCAGGAAGCCTCCGGACGGGAAAATTCGGTGCCTTCGGGCCTCGATCCGCTTCGAAAATCGGTTTTTCGGCAAGGCTTGCAACG
>DATGJS010000079.1:0-14432 GCA_035295025.1 Bradyrhizobium sp. | reverse complement strand
GGATGCCGATCAGGATTTGCGAGACATAATCGATAATGGCGGGGCCGCCGGGCGATCCCACCGACAACAGGAATTTGCCGTCCTTGTCGAAGACCTGAATCCGCCGGTTGCCTCGGTCGGCGACGTAAACATTGTCGTTGGCGTCGGTCGCGATCGAATGCGGGGTGTTGAATTGGCCCGCCTCCTTGCCCGGCTCGCCCCATGACTTGATCCAGTTGCCGTCCTTGTCGACTTTGGCGACGCGCGAATTGATATAGCCGTCGCTGATGAAAGTATCGCCGGCTTTGTCCCAGGCCACGTCCGTCACCTGACGAAACCGTCCGTCCTCCGGCGGCAGCGGCGGTTTCGGATGTTTCAACGGCGCGGTGTCTTCGTCGGATGCTTCCTGCTTGCGGCCGAACACCATGACGACGCGGCCCTCGGGATCGAACTTGATCACCATGTCGGAGCCTTTATCGGTCACCCAGATATTGTCATTGGGATCGACCTTGACGGTGTGGGCGAACGACCACGCATAAAGATTCTTGCCGATTTCGCGGATGAACTGGCCCTTGGCGTCGAATTCCAGAAGCTGGGTGGCGGCCGCCGCGTAAGCCGGACCTGAGGTATTGCCGCGCGACAGCGCGAAAATATGTCCCTTGGAATTGACGGCGATGCCCGAGACTTCGCCGAAATACATGTTGGTGGGTAGCCGCAGCGCATTGGGCACGGAATCAAAGGCGATGCTCGGCACCGCCGGCTGCGCGAAGGCGGGCGCCCCGCTCAAGAACAACACCACCGGCAGCCAGCGCTTCATGATATCCTCCCAAAAAATTTTTAGGCGTGAGAGATTAGTTCAAGAAAGCGCGCGCCGTCCATATCGGCGCGCTCATTTTCAACGTCATATCGGCAAATCGCCCCGCGCATGGCACATTGGATGATCCAATCTGCTAAGCTTCCATTCTTGAAAAGCCCCGGACGAACGGATTCTCATGCGCTTTGTTTGCCAGACCGCCCGGCCGTTATTTTTATTGGCTTTAGCCCTGCTTGTTTTGCTCGCTTGCCCAAGCGGCCGTGCGGCCGCGCTTTATCCCGAACGAACGATCAGAATCGTCGTTCCTTTCGCGCCGGGCGGCGGCACTGACGTCGTGGCGCGCACGCTGGCGCAGGAGATGGCAAAGGAGCTTGGCGTCTCGGTGATCATCGAGAACAGGCCGGGCGCGGGGACGATTGTCGGAACGCAGGCTGTCGCCGCGAGTTCGCCGGACGGCTATACACTATTGATGGGCACGTTCTCGCACGCGGTCAATTCGAGCCTGAGCGCGAAACTCCCCTACGATCCGCACAAGGATTTCGCGGCCGTGGCCCTGGTCGCGCGCTCCTTCAACCTTGTCGTCGTCCATCCAAAATCTCCGCTGCATTCCATCGCGGACTTGATCGCGGCGGCGCGCATCAATCCCGACAGGATTTCATACGGGACGTATGGCGTCGGCACGTCCGCGCATCTGGCCGGCGAATTATTCAAGGATATGGCCAAGGTCAATTTGACGGCGGTGCCCTATAAGGGCGCCGCGCCCGCCATCACCGATCTGATCGGCGGTCAGATCGAGGTGATGTTCACGACGGTTGCCAGCGCCGCCTCGCTGGTCGAAAGCGGTCAGTTGCGTGCGATCGCAGTGACCTCGGCGGAACGTTCGGCCGCCTTCCCGCAATTGCCGACGGTATCGGAAGCCGGCGTTCCCGGCTACGCCGCCGAGAGTTGGTATGGGTTGTTTTCGCCCGCTGGGACGCCTCGCGAAATCGTCGATCGGCTCAACCGAGCGGCCGCGTTGGCGGTGGCGGCCGAGGCTTTCCGGAAATTGAGCGTCAATGAAGGGTTGGTCACGGTCGCGGGTCCTCCGGAGGAACTCGAGCGATATGTCAGCGGTGAGGAAGAGCGCTGGCGCCGCGTGATCCGCGAGGCCGGGATCAAGGTCGAATAAGGATGACGGCGCGATGACGCTCTGTTGCAGTGCGAAGACGGAGAGCCATGCCGCCTGATTGAGGGATATTCCAAACCGGCGGGGGTTGCGGAAAACGCGCGTTTCAGGCACTTGGAACGACCTTCGGCGCGGTCATCAAACCCGCAAAGCCAGCCACTCAGACCTCATGGAGGATTTTATGTCCACTACGCTTCAGCGCATGCTCGCGGCTGCGGGTTTCGCTTTGATCTGCATCGCTTCCCCCGCCACGGCGCAGGAAACGGTTCGCATTCGCGGCACGATCGAAAAGGCCGATGGCGCCGCTTACGTCGTCAAGAATCGTGACGGCATGGAATACAAGGTGGTGGTGACCGATCCGGGTCTCTATGTGGCGATCATGAAATCGACGATGGCCGACATCAAGCCCGGCATGTTTATCGGCGCGACCGGCGTGACGCAGCCCGACGGCAGCCAAAAGGCCATCGAGGTGCACATCTTCCCGGAATCCATGCGCGGCACCGGCGAAGGCCATTACGATTGGGATCTCAAGCCCAACACCAAAATGACCAACGCCAATGTCGAGCAAACCGTCGGCGGCGTCGATGGTCCGGTTTTGTCGGTGAAATACAAGGACGGCGAGAAGAAGGTGGTGGTGTCTCCGGAGACCGCTGTCGTCACCTATGTCATGGGTGACAAGAGCGATCTGAAGCCGGGCACCAAGATTTTCGTCGGCGCCGGCAAGAAGCAGGCCGACGGCACCGTGCAAACCCCGCGCGTTACCTATGGCAAGGACGGGTTGACGCCGCCGATGTAAGCGTCGGTTAAAAGTGTTTTGCTGCAAACGACCGTGAAGCTAACTTCAACAAGGAGAGTATGATGCGTTCGATGATGTCTTTGGCGTTGGCGGCTTGCGCCGCTGTAGCAATCAGCTCGCAGGCGCTGGCGCAAGCGCCCGTGCCGGCCACCCCGCCCGCGCCTCCGTCGGCCGGCGGCACGCCCGACGCGATGCCCTTCGATATTCCCTATGGCATGTCGATCGGGCTCGAAAAGGCCAAGCAGGTGATGGCCGCGGCGGAAGCCGAAGCCAAGAAGCGGAACTGGAAGATGAACATCGCCGTGGTCGATACCAATGGCGAGCCAGTCATGTTCGAGCGGATGGAAGGCGCGCAGATCGCCTCCGGGTCGATCTCGATCAACAAGGCACGCACGGCCGCGCGCTTCCGCCGCGAAACCCGCGTGTTCTTTAACGCCTACGAAACTGGTCATACCGGCGCCGGCACGCTCGATCCGACGTTGACGGCGAGTCCCGGCGGGTTTCCGCTGGTCGAAGGCGGCAAGTTGATCGGAGGGATTGGTTGCAGCGGTGGCACCGGCGACCAGGACGCAGCCATCTGCAAGGTCGGCGCCGATTTGATGAAGTAACTTGCCAAATCCGCTTGGCGCCGTTCGGTCCAGGCATAAGCGCTCATAACGCCGCGGTGGTAACCCCTCCGCGGCGTTATTCTATGGACGTGAGTGATGTATCTTCCGATTCAATCGGGATCGATTATGGTTTAACATAACGAGCGAAGGGCCGCTTTTTGGAACAAGGGAGGTTCGTCATGTGGGTGTGGCTATTGGTGCCGTTCGTCGGTCTCTTATGGGTGCCTTTTTATAATTTCCAGGAACCGGCGCTGTTCGGCTTTCCGTTTTTCTATTGGTATCAATTTGCCTGGGTGCCGATCTCCTCGCTCGTGATCTGGCTTGTGTACCGCTCGCGCACCCCAGACGAAACGCCGTAATTCCGCGTCACATTTCAGGTAAGACCGCCATGTCCGCCGAAATCGATTGGATCGCGCTCGCTATTTTTATTTTCTTCTTCGCCCTTGTCACCGTGATGGGCTTCTTCGCCGCGCGCTGGAAATCGGGTCCGGTGAGCGAGCACCTCGACGAATGGGGGTTGGGCGGACGGCAATTCGGCACCTGGATCACCTGGTTTCTGATCGGCGGCGATTTCTACACCGCCTATACCGTGATCGCGGTCCCGGCGCTGGTCTATGCGGTCGGCGCTTACGGTTTCTTCGCACTGCCTTACACCATCATCGTTTATCCCTTCGTCTTTGCGGTGATGCCGCTGCTGTGGAAAGTCGCGCATGCGAAAGGCCACGTGACCGCAGCCGATGTGGTGCACGATACCTACAAATCGCGCGGCCTTGAGCTTGCGGTCGCGATCACCGGCATGGTCGCGACCATGCCCTATATCGCGCTGCAATTGATCGGCATGGGCGTGGTGATCAAGGCGGTCGGCCTGACCGGCGAGTTGCCGATCATCGCCGCTTTCATCATTCTGGCGCTTTATACTTACAGTTCGGGCCTGCGCGCGCCCGCTTTGATCGCTTTCGTCAAGGACATCATGATTTATATCGTGGTGCTGGTCGCAGTCGTCGTGGTGCCGGCGAAACTCGGCGGCTATGGCGCGGTGTTTGCTGCCGCCAACGACGCCTTTGCCGCCAAGGGTGGCGCGACCGGCCTGATCCTCAAGCCGCAGCAGATGCTCGCCTATGCGACGCTCGCGTTCGGCTCGGCGCTCGCCGCCTTCATGTATCCGCACACTTTGACCGGAATCTTCGCGTCGAAATCGGCCGATACCATCCGCAAGAATGCGATCTTGCTGCCGGCCTATACGCTGCTGCTCGGCCTGATCGCGTTGCTCGGCTACATGGCCTATGCCGCCCACATCAAGGTGGCGTCGAACAACGACGTGGTGCCGGCCCTGTTCAAAGCGCTGTTTCCGTCCTGGTTCGCGGGCTTTGCGTTCTCGGCGATTGCGATCGGCGCGTTGGTGCCGGCCGCGGTGATGAGCATTGGGGCGGCCAATCTGTTCACCCGCAATGTCTGGAAGTCCTATATCGATCCCAATATCAGCCATGCCGGCGAGGCGTCGGTCGCCAAGATCGCTTCCCTCGTCGTCAAGATCGGCGCGCTTGTCTTTACGATCTTCCTGCCGACGCAATATGCGCTCGACCTGCAATTGCTTGGCGGATTATGGATCTTGCAGACTTTCCCGGCGCTGGTGTTCGGGTTGTTCACGCGCTGGTTCCGTGCCGGCGGACTCTTGCTCGGTTGGGCCGCGGGCATTTTGTGGGGGTCGTGGACGGCGTGGAACAATGGGCTGAAGCCGCTTGCCACACTCGAATTTGGCGGCGCCAGCTATGTCTTCTATGTCGGGCTTGGCGCGCTGATTCTCAATGTGGCGGTCGCCATCATTGTCACGGCGGTGTGGGGATTGATATCACCCCGTAGCGCTATTGCTCGATCCTGATATTGCCGGCCTTGGCAACCGCGGTCCATCGCGCGATGTCGGAGGAGAGAACTTTCGCGAATTCCGCCGACGAGTTGCCGACGGACAGGATACCGAGCGGCTTGAGTTTTGCCGCGACGTCAGGGGAGCGCGCGATCCGCATCAGCTCGGTTTCGAGCTTCTTGACGATCGCGGGTGGTGTCTGGCTGGGTGCGAAAATCCCACTCCACAACACCGCGTCCACATCGGCGCCGGCTTCCTTCATGGTAGGAACATCGGGCAAGTCTTCGGTGCGATTTGGCGCCGCGACCGCGAGTGCCCGCACCTGACCGCCTTTGACCTGGCCCGACACCGGGCCGGCGTCGGCGATGGTCGCGGTTACCTGACCGGCGATCACCGCCATCACCGAATCATTGGCGCCCTTGTAGGGAATTTCCTGCATCGGCGCGCCGGTTTTCTGCTTGAACAATTCGGTGACAAGCTGGAAGGCCGCCGATGAGGACGAATAATTCGCCTGGGCGGGATTGGCCTTGGCAAAGGCGATGAGTTCGGCGACCGATTTGATCGGGGACGACGCATTGACGATCAGAATCAGCGGAAACGATCCGAGCTCGGAAACCGGGATGAAATCCTTGATCGGATCGTAAGGCAATTTGGTGTAAACCGCCGGATTGATCGCCATCGCGCCGCTGGCGCCGACCAGCAGCGTGTAGCCATCGGGCTGGGCCTTGGCGACGAATTCGGTCGCGACGATCGCGCCGCCGCCGGGCTTGTTGTCGATGATAATGGGCTGACCGAAGCTCTCGGATAGTTTTTGTCCGACGATTCGCGCGATCAAATCGTTGCCGCCGCCCGGCGTGAAACCGACCACGATATGAATCGCGCGACTCGGATATTTCGAGGGGTCTTCCTGCGCGGCCAGCGCGTTGAACGAAGCCGAAGCGAGCGCCGCGAGTGCGAGACAACAGCCGATGACAGCGTATCGGTTCAATTTCCTCATGCGTCGGTTTTCCTGAAGGCAGAACTCTGCGACATCAAAGCCGGGTGATGTGAACATGGAGCACGGCGGCCTGGCCGTCGTCGAGCGCGGCAAGACAGCGATCGATCGCCGCTGAAAGCTCATCCGGCTCGGTGACGCATTCGCCATGCGCGCCAAAGGCCTTTGCAAGCGCGGAAAAATCCCGCCGTTCGCCCTGCCGGCCCGATGTCAGACGCGATTGAAACTGGTCGGTCTCGGCGGCAACGCCCTTAGGGTATACGCGCTGCACCGCCGACTTCACCGCCTGCCAGCCGCCATTGTCGAGCACGACCGTCAGAATCGGAATCCGGTATTGCTGGGCCACCGCATAGACGCTGTCGGGCGAGGAGAAATGAAACCCGCCATCGCCAATCACCTGAACGATGCGGCGATCGGTTTTCGCAAGCTTCAAGCCGAGCGCCATGCCGCCGGAAAATCCGAGACCGCCGCCGGCGAGCCCCACATAGCTGTGCGGTTTGGTGCGCGTGATGTGTTCTTGCAGGATTGGCGCGTTGCGGATCACCTCGTTGACGACGATGTCGTCTGGCGACAATTTCCCGTTCAGTGTCGCAAACAGGAAGGCGGGCGTGAGCGCGCCGGAAACGCCTTGATTGGCGCGGGCGGCCGCCCGCCGCGCGGCGGCGGCCTCGCGATTGCCGTTCCAGCTTGCGATTCTATCCGCGATGCGCTTTCGAAAACCATCGTCGGCGCGCGCCTCGACCGCTTCGCACACTTGCTGGAGCACAATGGCGCAATCGGCTTGAATGCGCATGTCGGTGGCAAAGCCCCACATCGGAAAATCCGATTTTAGGGGATCGATGTCGATCTGGATCCATTTGATCGCGTCGGCGCGCTTGGCATATTGCGGCACGAAGGGCACATCGGAATCGAGCAACAGCCCGAGATCGGCTTCTTCGAGCAGCGGCGCGGGATCGAAACCGGCAAAGCAAGGTGAAGTCTGCGAGATATTCAAATCGATCGAGTTGAATTCCACGACTCTGATACCGCAGGTCATGGCTAGCCGTTCGAGCGCCTCGACGGCTTGCGTTTTGCGGCCGAGATAGGCCGTGATCGCGATCGGATTTTTCGCCGCCATCAGCGCATCGGCAATTATTCCAACCCGCGCCGGTTCGATGCCGCCTGCCTGCACGCTGCCGTAGCGCGCGGGCAGATAGGCTGGCATCGCGGCATCGTCCCATTCTTCCGCCAGCGTTTCGCGCGGCAGCATCATATAGACGGGGCCTTGCGGATCGCTTTGCGCAAACGCGTGCGCGCGGGCGAGCGCTTCCTTCACCACGACGCCGGAGGGCAGCGAATATTCCCACTTCACATAGGGCCGGACGATGCTGGCGATATCGAAGGGGTCCTGCACGAAATGCACATAGGTGTCGCGCGAGCCTTTAAGTTCGCCATGCAGCGTATAGGGCGCGCGGCCGGCAAACAGCATCACCGGCAGGCGATAGCGAAACAGGTTCTGGATCGCCATGCAGGCATTCGCCGTCCCGGCATCGACATGCACGAATACCGCCTGCGTTCGCCCGGTCGCAAGCGCATAGCCCGCCGCCATATGCACGGCCACCACCTCATGCGGGCACAGGATCATCGCGGGATGGTTGCGCCCGTCGCGGTCCCATTCCGCCTGCGTCTCGATCAGCGACACATGATCGGTGCCGAGATTGGCGAAAATATACTCGACGCCGAGATCGACGAGGGCTTGCAGGAAGTGATGCGCGGTCGAGTGGCGGCTCATGCCGCGTTCCCTGCGCGGTGCTCCGCGACGAATTGGTTGCGCAGTGTACCGATCCCGGTGATCTCGATCTCGACCGTGTCGCCCGCCTTGATGTTCGGCGAGGCGCCGTCGGTTCCCATCCAGATCACGTCACCCGGCCAGAGTGTAAAATATTTGGTCAGCTCGACGATGAATTCGTTGACGCCGAAAATCATCTCGTTGGTGCGGAAGCGGTTACTTTGCCGACCGTTCAGCCGGACGATGGTCTCCATCTGGTCGAGATCGACAGAGGTTTCGATCCACGGCCCCATCGGCTTGAAGGTGTCGGCATTTTTCGATCGCCACAATCCGCGATCGGCCTTTTGCCAGCTACGCTCGCTGACGTCATTGCCGATGGTGTAGCCGAATACGCAATCCATCGCGTCACGTTCGGAAAGATGTTTGGCCTTCTTGCCGATCACGACGACCAACTCGCCCTCATAGTGAATTTGTTCGGTGGCGATCGCCGGGATCACGACCTCTTCGTCATGGGCGATCAGCGCATTCTGCGCGCGATAGCCGATCTCGGGTCGGTCAGGCACGTTCGGCACCTGGCCGCGTCTGTCGGCGGCTTCCTTCAGGTGTTTGATGTAGTTGAGACCCACGCAATAAAAGGTGCGCGGCACGAGCGGCAGCTCGATCTTGACGCGGTCGAGCGCATAGCTGCGCGTCGTCCGCCGCCACTCGCCGAAGAGATCGCCATCGACCGCGGTGACGCGGTTGCCTTCGGCGATGCCCCAGGAAGTGTTGTGGTCGGCCGTGAATTTAAGCCAGCGCACGCGTCACCTTGAGTGATGAGAATATGGACCGAACCCGCGGTTACTCTTCCTTCACCAGCGTCGCGGTCGCCGGACCCTCGCCCTGGATCAGCAGCACGACGTCTTCGTCCTTGGCGCCGTCCCAATGGACCTGCTTGCCGAAATGGGTGACGAAGCTGCCAGCCGGCATCGGGGTGGTGTTGGCGGGATCGAAATGCGGCCCGGTGCCGACCCACCAAGTGCCTTGCAGCACGGCGATGTAACGGTCGTTGGGGTGGAAATGGGGCCGGCTGAAATGGTTGCCCTTGGTCCATTTGGTATAGACCATGTAAAATCCGGGCTTATTGGGATCGCCGACGACCACGGCATTTTGTCCGCCCCTCGCATCGACCGGGCTCCAAGGGATCTGGTCCGGCAATTTGAAGGCGACGGCTGCGGGGTTGAGTTCGGCGGCCGACGAGATGCTCAGCATGCCGGCGAGCGATAGCGGCATCAGCAAGGTTCGCCAGAAGCGGTGGGTGATTTTCATGATTTTCCTCCCTGAAAATTGCGTTAGGTTTTGTTTGCGCGATGCTACCCGGTCTGGCTTGGGCGGGGCAAGGGGCGGGTCCGCATGCGGGGCAGGCGCCATTGGCGTAAGGTCGAACGCGCCGTTGCGCCTCGCCAACCGCTCAGATTTGCACCCCATCAATAGTTCGAAAACCATGCATCCCGTTTACTTAAACCGATAAGCAATTGAAAACCCGTCGCGTCCAAAGTCGAGATCGACCGACCAAAGCCACGGGGGATCTATCGATGGGCGAGAAGGCAATTCTGGAAAACGTGCGCCGATACCGCGCCATTGCATCGCTCTATCGTCAAACCGCGGCGTTTCGTCCCCATCAACGGCCATCCCTCCTGGAGCAGGCCCACGAATGGGAAGGCCGCGCCTTGGCCGAACTCGAAGCCTATTTTGCCTCGGAGGACTCAAACCCCAGCCCGTTGCAGAGCTGGATGGTCCAAACGACCACCTGGCCGGTGCTTAACGCCGCCTCAGCATAGAACGTCCGGATCATCGTGGCGTCCGCCGCGTCACGTTTTAGTGAGTGCACGCTCTTTCTTGCTTTCCGCCGATGCGCTATTCCACGATCAAGCGATGACCGGGCGGGCTCGCCAGTTGGCGGCTCGTCTCGAACGATCGTGACGAAGTAGAGCAGGATTGGGGAAAATCGGGCGGCGCGGCCATTTCAGCCGCGATCATCCGGCAGCAGGGGTTAACAGGGGCAATGAAAATCTACAAATTCATTAACAAGGTTCCGGGCGGCCTGATGGTCGTGCCGTTGTTCATCGGCATGGTCATCAACACGTTTTTTCCGAACTTGCTGAAGATCGGCGGCTTTACCGAAGCGCTGAGCGGAACGGGTTATCCGACCGTGCTCGGCATGTATCTTTTCACGGTCGGCACCAAAATGACGCTGAAAACCGCGCCGCGCATGCTCAAGCGAGGTTTCGGGATCATGTTCGTCAAGGTCGGCATCGCCACCTTGATCGCGCTGTCGGTGGCCAAATTCTTCGGCGGCGATATTTTCGGCTTGAGCACGCTCGCGCTTCTGGTAGCCCTGAGCGACACCAATGGCGGCATGTTCATGGCGCTGACAAGCGCGATGGGCGACAAGGAAGATGTCGGCACCTACGTGCCGCAAAGCATCGAAACCGGGCCCTTTCTCACCATGTTGATTTTGGTGGGCGCGGGGCTCGCCAACATCCCGTGGCTCTCGATGGTTTCGGTGATCGCCCCGATCGTCGCCGGCGCCATTCTCGGCAATCTCGACGAAGATTTGAGGGATTTCTTCGGTTCGCATGAGCCGATCATCGTGCCCTTCATGGCCTTTACGCTCGGGCAGACCATCAATCTCAGCAACGTCGTCTCCGCTGGTCCCGTCGGGGTTGCGCTTGGCGTGTTCGTGCTGGTCGTCAGCGGATTCTGCTGCATCCTCGCCGATAAACTGCTCGGAGGCTCGGGCATCGCGGGAGCGGCGGCTTCCTCGACCGCGGGCAATTCGGCCGCGGTGCCGCGCGCCATCGCGCTCGCCGATCCGAGCTATGCGACGATTGCGCCGGTTGCGACCGTTCAAGTCGCCGCATCCGTGATCGTGACCGCGGTTCTCACGCCATTGCTGACCGCATGGATGTTCCGCAAGGTGCAACAGGAGCGTAACGCGGAAGGGGTCCAGGCTCAAGCGGTCGCCGTCGAAAGCGCAAGCGCAAAGCCTTGATCTGAATCAGAACGGGAAGCTCGCCCCCTCATCGCGGGCGGGCTTCCTCGCCGTCATCAAGTGAATTATAGAGGGCGGAAGCGACACGGCGCGTCGGGCGCCGTGCAGTTTTGGATTTGCTCCCAACCATGTCCGACTTCCACGGCGTCTTTCCCTATCTCGTCTCGCCGCTCGATGCCGACGGAAAAATTCGCCGTGACGTATTGGCGCGCCTTTGCGACGACCTCATTTCATCCGGCGTGCATGGGTTGACGCCGCTCGGTTCGACAGGCGAGTTCGCTTATCTGAGTAACGCCCAGCGCGAGGCGGTGGTCGAAACCACGATTGAAGCGGCGCGCGGCCGCGTGCCTGTCGTGGCCGGCGTCGCTTCGACCTCGACGCTGGACGCGGTTAAGCAGGCAAAGGCATATGAGAGGTATGGGGCCGGCGGGATTCTTGCGATTCTGGAAGCTTATTTTCCGCTTGCCGACGCGCAGGTCGAATCTTATTTCCTTGAGATCGCCGACGCGGTCGATATTCCCGTCGTCATCTATACCAATCCGCAATTCCAGCGCTCGGATCTTTCGCTGGACTGCAT
Organism: Bradyrhizobium sp.; assembly: GCA_035295025.1. Taxonomy (GTDB): domain Bacteria; phylum Pseudomonadota; class Alphaproteobacteria; order Rhizobiales; family Xanthobacteraceae; genus Bradyrhizobium. The sequence continues at coordinate 2,836 of DATGJS010000079.1, read as the reverse complement.
CGCGCGCCTCGCCGAACATCCGCGTATTCAATATATCAAGGATGCGTCCACCAATACTGGCCGGCTGCTCTCGATCGCCAACGCTTGCGGCGATTCGATCCGCATCTTCTCGGCTTCCGCCCATATCCCGGCCGCTGTGATGCTGATCGGCGGGGTGGGATGGATGGCGGGGCCGGCTTGCATCATCCCCCAGCAAAGCGTCGCGCTTTACGATCTCTGCAAGGCCAAACGATGGGACGAGGCGTTTGTGCTGCAGCGCCGCTTGTGGCGCGTCAATGAGGCCTTCGCGCGCTATAATCTCGCCGCCTGCATCAAGGCCGCGCTTAGCCTCCAGGGCTATGACGTCGGCGATCCCGTCGCGCCGCAAAAGGCATTGACGGCGGACGAGCGCAAGGCTGTCGAGGCGGTGCTGCGGGAGGTGGGGTAGTGTCATTGCGAGCGTTAAGCGAAGTAATCCAGAATCTACCTTTGCAATAACTGGATTGCTTCGGAGCTTTCGCTCCTCGCAATGACACCGTTGGAGCTTAGGAGAGGAATAACGCCATCGGAGGCCTTGGCCTCTTGCGTTTCGATCCGCTAATAAAGCCTCTCTATCCGATCGAAGATCAAAGGACTTGAAGCGATGAATATTCTTCCCGGCGATATGCGTTTTGGCGCGGGCAAACCGGTCAAGCGTCTTGAGGATCGGCGGCTCCTCACAGGCCAGGGTCACTTCATCGACGACAAAGGCGAAGATGGCGCGTTGTGGCTCTATGTGCTGCGTTCGCCGCACGCCCATGCCGAGATCGTCTCGATCGACATCAAGGATGCGCGCGACATGGTGGGCGTGCAGGCGATCTATACCGGCGCCGATCTGGTCGCCGATCAAATCGGCACGCTGCCGACGCTTCTGGTTTTCCGCCGTCCCGACGGTTCGCCGATGACGGTGCCGCCGCGCCGATTGTTGGCCCATGAGATCGTGCGCTTTGCCGGCGAGCCGGTCGCGGCCGTGGTCGCGACGTCGCGTCTGGCGGCGCAAAACGCGACTGAGGCGATCGCGGTGAGTTACAAAGAGCTTCCCGCCGCCGTCGATCCCATGGCGGCGATCAAGCCGGGCGCGCCGGTGGTGTGGGCGGAAGCGCCCGACAATGTCGTCGCCGCGATGAATTATGGCGATGCGGCGGCGGTGGATGCCGTCTTCGCCAAGGCTGCCCATGTAGTCTCGCTCGACGTCGGCAATCAGCGGCTCGTGCCTTCCGCGATGGAGCCGCGCTCGACGATGGCCGAAGTCGAAAAGAAAACCGGCCGTCTGATTTTGCATGTTCAGTCGCAAACGCCGGGTTCGACCCGCGACATTCTTGCGGATGCCGTTTTGAAGCGGCCGAAAGAAAGCATCCAGGTTCTGGTCGGCGATATCGGCGGCGGTTTCGGCCAGAAGACGAGCCTCTATCCGGAAGACGGCATCGTCGCTTATGCGGCGGTGAAGCTCAATCGTAAAATACGCTGGCGCGGTGAGCGGTCGGATGATTTCGTCGGCGGCACCCATGGCCGCGATCTGACCTCCAGGGCCGAATTCGCGCTCGATGCCAAGGGCCGGGTGCAGGCCTATCGGGTGCGCTCGGTCGGCGGCACCGGCGCCTATATTTCCGGTGCCGGCGCGCTGATTCCGCTGGTGCTCGGCCCCTTCGTCCAGACCGGCGTCTATGATCTGCCGCTCGTGCATTACGACATCAAAGCCGTGATGACCCACACCGCGCCGGTCGGCGCCTATCGTGGCGCGGGCCGGCCTGAGGCGGTTTTCGTCGTCGAGCGCTTGATGGATGCCGCCGCGCGGCAGTTGAAAATGGATCCGCGCGCCATCCGCAAGGTGAATTATATCAAGCCCGCGCAGATGCCCTACACCAACGCGGTCGGACAGGTTTACGATTCCGGCGCCTTCGCCCATATGCTCGACCGCGCGGCGAAATTGTCCGATTGGGACGGCTTTAATGCCCGCAAGAAAGCCGCCAAGAAAAAAGGCCTGCTCTACGGCCGTGGGCTGACCAGTTATATCGAATGGACCGGTGGCAATGTGCTCAATGAAAAGGTCTCACTACACGCGACCGCCGAGGGACGCATCGTTCTGCACGCCGGCACCCAGGCGATGGGGCAGGGGTTGCAAACCACTTATTCGCAGATGATCGCGGATGCGCTCGGCATTGCCATCGAAAAAATCGACGTGGTGCAGGGCAATACCGACCTTGCGACCGGTTTCGGCAGCGTCGGTTCGCGTTCGCTGTTTGTCGGCGGCACGGCGGCGGCGGTCTCAGTGGGCGATTTGATCGCGAAGGCGCGCGAGAAGGCCTCACAAATGTTGGAGGCGGCGGTTGAGGATATCGAATATCGCGACGGTTGGCTCAGTGTGGTCGGCACCGACCGGCGGCTTGGTCTGTTCGATGTCGCCAGGAGCGAGAAAGGCGCGCGGCTCTCGGTCGAGAGCGAAGGCAAAGCGGATGGACCGACCTGGCCGAACGGCACGCATATTTGCGAGGTCGAGATCGACCCCGAAACCGGCATCACGCGCGTGGTGCGCTACACCACGGTGGACGATGTGGGCGTCGCCATTAATCCGATGCTGGTGACGGGACAGGTGCATGGCGGCGTCGCGCAAGGCATCGGCCAGGCGCTTTATGAAGGCGTGAGTTACAGCGCCGAAGGCCAATTGCTGACCGCGAGCTATCAGGATTATTGCATCCCGCGCGCGGACGATTTGCCGCCGATCGAGGTGACGCTCGATGATTCCGCGCCCTGCCGCACCAATCCGCTCGGGGCCAAGGGCTGCGGTGAATCAGGCGCGATCGGCGGACCACCCTGCATC
>DATGJS010000078.1:0-19877 GCA_035295025.1 Bradyrhizobium sp. | reverse complement strand
GGGATTCGAACCCTCGATAGGCCTTTACAAGCCTATAACGGTTTAGCAAACCGCCGCCTTCAGCCACTCGGCCACAGCTCCATCAAGGCCGGATATGCCCGACACCGCGGCGAGCCGCAAGCCAATTCCGGATGGTGCGCTTCCAAGGCGGTTGTCCTCGTCGTGACATCCGATTTCGGATTCCGCGTCTGATTTTCGTGCTTTTTGGGCAACATCTTCCGAAAACAAACATCCAAAAGCCGGCCGAACGCTGTCTTTATATTGCGCATGCGGGGCGCTCCGGCGCATTTTTGACGCGCGACGGAGGGGGGCACCCGAGGTCGTCTTGAAGTCGTCTCAGAATTTCCCGCGGCAGGCGCGGGAGAGGTGAGGGCGCTTAAGATACTGGGCTGGGTAGCGTCCCCGGGGACGTGGCCTTCGGGCCATGGTGGGACCTGCCCAGCTCTCGCCGCCCTGCGCGGGCGTCGTTTTATTTGAGCGAAATCAGTTCGGCGATCGCGGCCGTCGCTTCAATGAAGCTTGGCGGGCATTCATCAGCGGCAAGCCTGAGCAGGCGTTGGGCTTCCTTTTTGTCCTTTGCCAGCAGGGCCCATTCGCCGCCATAGAAATAGGCTTCGCAGGTCTGCGCGGTCTTGGTTTTCGGATCGATGTCGAAAGCCGCGCCGAAAGTCTGTTCGGCGGTAAGTTCGCCGAGAAACTGACGAATCAGGGGCGCCGGCCACACCGTCATGTCGAGGTGTTTGGCGGCGAGCTCCAAATGGCTCGGCGCGTTGTTGCTCCGTTCGGCAAGATCGCGCCACAGCGCGGCATAAGCGTCGGCGGGGTTGAGTTCGGCCGCTTTCTTGAAATCGGCGCTTGCATCGGCCATGTGCCCACCGACGATATAATAGGCGACGCCACGGCCGACATAGGCGGTGGGATCGTCGGCCTCCAATTTGACGGACTTGCTGAAGTCTTCAATGGCGGCCTGATTGTCACCGAGCCTATAAAATAATCGGGCACGCAAGAGATAGGCCGGCGCGTAATTGGGATCGAGCCGGACCGTCTCGTTCATATCGGCCGTCGCTTGGGCGATGTCGCCTTTGTTCTTGTACAGATCGCCCCGCATGAAACGCGCCAGCGCGTAATTCGGATCGAGCCTGATTGCCTCGTTCATATCGGCCAGCGCCCGATCGAGGTCGCCCTTGTTCTTGTAGAAGCTGCCGCGTTCGGCAAAAGCCCAGGCATTTTTCGGATCGAGCCGGAGGGCTTCGTTGAAGTCGTCGAAGGCGTGTTCGGAATCCGATCGGTTCAAATAAACATTGCCGCGATGGAGGTAGGCTGCCGCCAAGCCGCTATCGGTTCGAATCGCCTCATTGCAATCGGCCAATGCCCGGTCGGAATCCTTTTTCGACCACCACCATCCGCATCGGCTGCTCAAGGCCACAGCGCGTTCAGCCGCGCTCATCTTGGAACCGTTGATGAGACGGTCGCAAGCCGCGATGCCTTCATCGGCCTTGCTGAGTTCGCCGACGAATTTGCAACGATCGAAGTCGGCCTGGCTGTCGGCCTGTACCGGGTAGGCCAGCACCAGCAACGCCGGCCAAGCTGCAAGGAGCAACGAAAAACGCAATTTTTCTTTCCTCTTGATTGGTGGCCCTACACCAGTGCTCTCTTTCCGAAGTTCGCGATCCGTTGTGGTGCAGGGACTTCAGATCGGCGGCCCTAAACCAGACAATGGCTTACTTAATTCCCGAGCGTTACGTCAAAAATGACGCCTCAGAGAATTTTGCCAATGCCGCGCCGCGACCAAAGACATGCGACCAAAGGCAAAAGAAGCCCGCTCATCGAAGCAGCGGTTTCGAATTATGTCGGCGCGATGGAACTTGTGTGCATATTTTGCAACACCCGTAAAAAAACCAGTGTGGCAAAAGAATCGTAAGACAAGTTTAAATTGCCTTTTGGGACCGGAGCAGCAACTCTTCGCGACATAAAAGTGGGCGGGGTTAAGGGTAGGATTCGCGTTTTTCGGGACTTTAGGGGGACACATGAAATCGAACATCAAGGCGCTTGTTGCAGCAGCGGGTGTGGCGGCATTCGCATTTTCACCTGCCGAAGCGTTTGAAGCGGGTTATGCCGGCACGGCTTCGAAGGCCGGCGGCTTGATCGGAGCCAGCGCGGGTGTTCCTCCGCCCGGCATTTATATGTTCAACCAGGTCTTCACCTTCCAATCCAACCTGACCGGACCTGGCGTGAATGCGGCGCTTGGCGGCAATACGAGGGTGGGCGCGCAATCCGCCTATGATTATCAGGGCTTCTTGTTTGTGCCCGGCTGGACCTTTCTCGGCGGAACCTATGATGCCGTGATCGTTCAGCCTTTTGGCCAGAGCAGCCTCGGTGCTTCGCTCGCCGCTCCCGCTGCACAATTCTCTGGTGTGCATAATACCTACATCGTGCCGGTGGAGCTAAGCTGGAAGCTTGGCACCAGCGGTTTCGTGGTCAAATCCGGGCTTGGGATTTGGACCCCGGATGGCACCATTCAGGGACCGACGGGACTTTCGAACCAGGGGGCTCCATTCTGGACTTTCCAGCCTGAGTTGATCGTCTCCTATCTGAAAGACGGCTGGAATTTGAGCGTCGCGTTGTATGAAGAGATCAACACGGCCAACAGCATCAGTCACTACACTTCGGGCGATATCTTCCACGCGGATTTCACCGCAACCAAGACGTTCGGCAAGTGGACGCTCGGTCCCGTCGCGTATTATTACGGTCAGGTCACCAACGATTCCTGCGCGGCTGCCTGTCTGCCTTTCACCAAAGTCATACCGGGCCTGGGTCCGACCGGCACCCTGTTGAACACCCAGAGGTTTAACGTCTGGGCGCTCGGTGGTCTCGTCGAATATAATTTTGGTCCAGCGAGTTTGTCGGTTTGGGCGACGCAGGAGATCTCGGCGAAAGCCAGCAACCCTGCCGCGTTGACGACGCTCGGATCGGACTTCTCCCTGATCCCTAAGGGGAGCACGGTGTTGGCCACGCTTTCCTATCGTCTTATCGGGTTTGACGAGCCGGCGGCCAAGGCGCCGATGTTCCACAAATAAGCGCTTGCCGCTTCAAAAGCGGTTTCCCGAAGCCAAAAATCCCCCTTCGTTTTCGAAGGGGGATTTTTTCTTGCCGGTTGACTTGTGCGTCGCTGAGCCCGGCGGATCTATCCGCGTCCCGATCGGACGAAACGACGAGCTCTATTCGATGGTGCCGCGGTGCAGATCGGCTTCGATCTGGAGCCGACTTCCGCCGCCAAAGCGGGCCCGGTAAACCTGCAAATTCTCCATGATCCGCTGCACGTAATTCCGCGTCTCGGAGAACGGAATGAGCTCCACCCAATCCACCGCATCGACCTTGGGATCGCGCGGATCGCCATAACGCTCGATCCATTTTTTGACGCTGCCGCGCCCGGCATTATAGGCGGCAAAGGTCATGATGTAAGAGCCGCGGTAATCCTCGATCAGCCCGCCGAGTTCGGCAGCGCCCAATGCGGCATTATAAACCGGATCGTTTTTCAACCGGGCAAGATTGAAATCGGCGCCGTATTTTTTGCAGACATATCGCCCGGCATCCGGCGTCACCTGCATCAGGCCATAGGCCTGCGCGGGCGACACCACGGCGGGGTTGAATGCGCTCTCCTGCCGCGCAATCGCATAGATGATACTTGGCTCGACATCCGGCCCGATCGATTTGAAGGACGGGATTCCCGTCACCGGATAGGCATAGTGATCGAACGGCTGTCCGCGATTAAGCGCGGCTTTTCCGACCAGCAAAAGCCCGCGGGCATCGCCCTGGCGGGAAGCGAGTTCGCCTAATCCGGCCAGCGCATCGGGATCGCCGTTTTCGCCCATATCGGCCAAAATCGGCACCGCGATTTCGCCCTCGCCGAGTTCATAAAGCAGTTGAACCGCGCGCACGATCTCAAACCGCTCGGCGGCGCGGCCGTGCGGTGGCGGCCCGTTCAATTCGAGTTGCGGCAGGCCGAGCTTGGCGCGGGCGAGCTGGCCGTAATAGCTGGTCGATTGCTCCGCGGCGAAGGCATAGGCCGAGCGCGCCTCCTGCGAATGCCCGGCGGCCTCCGCCGCGCGCCCTTGCCAATAACCGGCGCGCGCCAGTGTCGTCGGGTTGACGCTGCCAACCCCGAGGCGCGCGAAATGTTGCATCGCCGTGGCGGGATCGTTGAGAAAGCGCAGCGCGATCCACCCCGCCGTGAATTCCTGCTCGGTTTTGTAGATATCGCGCGTGGGCAGCGCGCCGTCGCGGGCAATCAAATAGGCGGTGCGATGATCGCCTATATCGATCATCTTGCGCGCCAGCAGGCGGCGCTCGATCCACCATTCGTCGAGATTGTAAAGGCGGCCGGGATCCCTGGGCGCGCTCAACATCAATTGGGCGGCCTCGGCGAATTTCTCTTCCCGGCGCAGGAGTTGGATTTTGCTGAAGAGATAACCGGTATCGCCGTGCAATTCGCGCGGCACCGCCTCAAGCAATGCGCTTGTATTGGAGGCCTTGCGGAAAGCGGCGATACGCGCCTTGGCGAGCGCGACTTCGCCGACGCCGAGGCGCTTGGCGGCGCGCAAGGCGGCCTCGTGTTCGCTGCCATAAAGCAGCAGGTCCATCCTTGCCTTGTGATCGCCGGGCGTAATCAGCGCGCCGAACAGATCGAGCGCGGTATTCTCGGTATCCTCCGATATGGAATCGTTACGCCAGGCATCGCGCACCAGACGCGTCGCATTGGTCTTGTCGCCACGGCCGATCATGGTCCGCGCCAGCGCGAACTTGCCTTTGGCCGACAAGGGCGATTCGTTTTCGAACCAGCTCCAGACCGTGGCGTCGTCACGGCGATCGTCCCATAGCGCCGCCTCAAGGCGGCGGCGCAGAAAAGTCTGCGAGGGCCAGCTTGGGTTGGTGGAAATGAAGGCGCGGTAGCGCTCCACCGATGCGCCATTGTCGTCGCTGCGCAGGATGATCCATTCCGCGAGCTTTCTGGCAAGCGGATCGGCGATGGCGGCCTCGGCCTGGGTCGCCTCCGTGGGGCTGTGTTTGCGCACCAGTTCGATGATTTTTTCAAGCGTTTGCTTGTCGTCGGCCGATGTCGAGGCCGTCGTGGCGAGCGCTGCGGGAATCGCTGGTTTGCGCGCGGTTTGAGGCGGCAGCGCCGCGTGTTGACGCGTCGCGGGCGCCATCGTTGCATTGGAAGGCGTCAGCGCCACCGGACGGGTGGCGGTGATTTTGGCCGCGCCCGCCATTGTCGCTGGCACGGCGCTGTGGGCGATCGGACGCGGCTTGGGCAATGGAATTTTCGATTTGGCCGCGGTTTCCTGCGCCCACGCTGAGGATCCGAGGACCAGCGCCAGGATGGTGGCGATTGCCGTCGAACGCAATGCGGCTGCCCGGGCGGTTGGAGTCACGGTATTCCTTTTGCGGCGAATCACGGCAGGCTTGTTTGCGTAAGCCTTAATTTTAGTGGATGGGATGGGTAGAAAACACCATGAGCGGCCATTGTTTGCGTCATCACCACGGCGAAAACGCGGCCGGCGTTGCGCGTTGGGGGCAGATTTTTCCGGGCAAATATCAGGAACGGGCTGCCGAAAGCGGGGTTTTTCCAGACTTTCGTCGCGCCGTCATACCCGGTATGAAGGAGTCGTTATTGGCTTAAGGGGCGGCGAGGCCGCACCCGTGTGAGGAGAGAAATCCATGGCAGCGAAGACGAAATTCCGCGGGTCTTTCACCGCCCTGGTCACGCCTTTCAAAAACGGGTCGGTGGACGAAGCGGCTTTCCGCAGCTTGGTGAGCTGGCAAATCGCCGAGGGAACCCACGGCCTCGTGCCGGTGGGAACCACGGGCGAAAGTCCGACGCTGAGCCATGATGAGCACAAGCGCGTGGTCGAATGGTGCATCGAGGAGGCCGCGGGGGCGGTTCCAGTCGTTGCGGGAGCGGGGTCGAATTCGACCCGGGAGGCGATCGAACTTGCCGAGCACGCGGAAAAAGCGGGCGCCGATGCCGTGCTCGTGGTGACGCCTTATTACAATAAGCCAACCCAAGAGGGCATGTACCAGCACTTCAAGGCGATCAACGACGCGATCGGAATTCCAATTCTGATCTACAATATTCCGCCGCGATCGGTGATCGACATGAGCGTCGAGACCATGGCGCGCCTGTTCGAACTCAAGAACATCGCTGGCGTCAAGGATGCCACCGCCAGCATGGTGCGGGTGTCGCAGCAGCGCGAAAAACTTGGCGAGGGTTTCAACCAATTATCGGGCGAGGATGCCACCGTGCTCGGCTACATGGCCCATGGCGGGCACGGCTGCATTTCGGTGACCTCCAATGTGGCGCCGCGCCTGTGTTCCGAGTTCCATCTTGCCTGGCAGAAGGGCGATGTCGCCACCGCGCTCAAGCTGCACGACAAATTGATGCCGCTGCATACCAATCTCTTCATCGAATCCAATCCGGCGCCGGTGAAGTATGCATTGTCGCTGTTGGGCCGGATCGAGGAGCGGCTGCGTTTGCCGATGGTGCCGGTGTCCGAGCCGACCCGCGTGGCCGTTCGCAGCGCGATGGTGTATGCTGGGCTGCTCAATTGAGTTTTTCGACGCCGTTGTTGAGGGCCGTTCCTGTTTGTGAGGCTGAAAAGAAGGGGCCTGCAAATGCTAAAGGAATTTCGGGACTTCGCCATGAAGGGCAATGTCGTCGACCTCGCGGTCGGCGTCATTATCGGCGCCGCCTTTGGCGCTATCGTGAGTTCATTGGTCGGCGACATCATCATGCCTCTGATCGGCGCGGCCACCGGCGGCTTGGATTTTTCTAATTATTTCACGCCGCTGTCGAAGGCGGTGACGGCTTCTAATTTGGCCGATGCCAAAAAGCAGGGCGCGGTGTTGGCTTGGGGCAATTTCCTGACGTTGACGCTGAATTTCTTCATCGTTGCCTTTGTGCTGTTTGTGGTCATCCGTGGAATCAACCGCCTCAAGCGCGGGCAAGAAGCCGCCCCGCCGCCGCCGAAATTGTCGCGTGAGACGGAATTGCTCGGCGAAATTCGCGATATCCTGAGGAAGAGTTAGCAACGCAAGCTTTGGAATTCACAAAGCGCTTGTCGCGGATTGGCGACCAAGAAAGTACTGGACGTGGCCGACAAGACCGAGCGCCCCATCAAAATCGTCGCGGAAAATCGCAAAGCGCGTTTCAACTATGCCGTCGAGGACACGATCGAAGCCGGCATTGCGTTGACGGGCACCGAGGTCAAGTCGCTGCGCGCGGGCAAGACGACGATCGCCGAATCCTACGCCGATTCCAAGAATGGCGAGATATGGTTGATCAACGCCAACATACCGGAATATTTACAGGCCAACCGCTTCAATCATGAGCCGAAGCGGCCGCGCAAGCTTCTGCTGCACAAAAAACAAATCAACCGATTGATGGGCGCGGTCGATCGCGACGGCATGACGCTGATCCCGCTCAAGCTCTATTTCAATGAGCGCGGCCGCGCCAAGCTCTTGCTCGCGATCGCAAAAGGCAAGAAACTGCACGACAAACGCGAAAGCGAGAAGAAACGCGATTGGGGCCGGGAGCGTGGCCGTTTGCTGCGCGCGCGGGGATAAGCCCTTCAGGGGACAAGCCCTTAATTTATTTTGACGACTTGAGACGTGCGATGAATCAGAAGAATCTGCTTGAGGTCGATTGGAGCAAGATCCCGCCGCCTTTGGACGACGGCGCGGCCGGCCATCTCATCGGCATGACCATCCCGCCGATCGGTTTGATCGCAACCGACGATACGTCGGTAACGCTTTCAGCGTTGCCGGGCCGCAGTGTGGTGTTCGCCTATCCGCGAACCGGCGAACCCGGCAAAATTTCGCTGGTCGATGATTGGGACATGATTCCGGGCGCGCGAGGTTGCACACCGCAAACCTGCGCATTTCGCGATCTGTTCGCGGAATTGAAGGCCGCGGGCGCGGTGCAGGTATTCGGCCTCTCCACCCAGAGCAACGCCTATCAGCTTGAGATGGCCTCAAGATTGCACCTGCCGTTTCCGGTTCTCTCGGACGAAAAGCTCGCGCTGACGCGCGCGCTGAAATTGCCGACCATGGAAGTCGCGGGCCTCACGCTGATCAAGCGTCTGGCGTTGATTGTCGATAATGGCCATATCACGCACGTCTTCTATCCGGTCTTCCCGCCCGACAGAAACGCCGGCGATGTGTTGGAATGGCTCAAAGCCAATCCGGCTTAAGCCAAATCGGCGCGCACCTTGGCGAACACCTCGCGGAACATTTTGGGCGTCAGCACGCCGGTATTGGTGTTGTAGCGCGAGCAATGGTAGCTGTCGTAGAGGCGAAAAGGGCCGGCCTCGTGAACGGCGCCATGCGCGAACGGCGCGGCCGAAGCGCGAAGACCTAATGCCTTGACCGTCGATTCATGCGCGACACGGCCGAGCGCCACGATTGAACGCAATCTCGGCATGGTTCGCAGCGTCGCGGCGAGGAAGGATCGGCAATTGGCAACTTCCACCGGCAGCGGTTTGTTTTGCGGCGGTACGCAGCGCACCGCGTTACTGATCCGGCAATCGACCAAAGTCATGCCGTCATCGTGCCGAGCCTGATACACGCCCTCGGCAAAGCCATATTCGATCAAGGTCGCGTAGAGCAGCTCTCCGGCGAAATCGCCGGTGAAGGGACGCCCCGTCCGGTTGGCGCCTTGCAAGCCCGGCGCAAGGCCGACAATCAATAGCTGCCCTTTCGGATCGCCAAAGGAGGGAACCGGGGCGTTGAACCAATCCGCTTCACGGGCCCGGTTGACCTTGCGGAAGGCGGCAAGCCGTGGACAAAGCGCGCAATCGTGGTCGGGCTCGGCGGCCATCGGAGCGGGGAAGGGGGCGACTTCCCGTCGCGGATTTGTCTCAATCGCTGAAATCTTCTTAGTCGTCGAAATCTTCGTCATCGCCCCTCGGCGCCATCGTGGTCGCGCGTTGCAGAAATTGCGGCGCATGATGGCGGGGTTCGCGGGGAGCCGGGCGCTCGGCCGGATCGCGGCCCAGCTTGGACTGCAGCTCGACCAGATCCGTGAAGACGTCGGCTTGGCGGCGCAACTCGTCGGCAATCATCGGTGGCTGGCTTGAAATCGTTGAAATGACGGTGACGCGAACCCCCCGCCGCTGAACGGCTTCAACCAGCGAGCGAAAGTCGCCGTCCCCCGAGAACAGCACCATTTGATCGACATGTTCGGCGAGTTCCATGGCATCGACCGCGAGCTCGATGTCCATATTGCCTTTGACCTTGCGCCGCCCGCTGGCGTCGATGAACTCCTTCGTCGCCTTGGTGACGACGGTATAGCCATTATAGTCCAACCAATCGATCAGCGGCCGGATCGACGAATATTCCTGATCCTCGATGATGGCGGTGTAATAAAAGGCGCGGACCAGGGTTCCGCGACTCTGAAATTCTTTCAGAAGGCGCTTGTAATCAATGTCGAAACCGAGCGTCTTGGCGGTTGCATAGAGATTGGCGCCATCGATAAAGAGCGCGATCTTATTGGAAGCGGACATTCATAATTCTCACACGGTTGTTTTAAACTTTTTGGCGCGACATTAGTTCTCCGCGCTTTTAGAAACGATGCTGGCAAGCGCGGTAGATTGTTAATATTCGGCCGAAATAGGGGCGATTGATCTATCGACTAGAGCATGATCCGGAAAACCGCTTCACACTTTTCCGGATCATGCTCTAGGAGCAAAATCCTGCCGTTGCAACGAAATGGTTTCTTTATAGTATCCCCATCCCTCGGAGCCGCGACGCCTGGAAAGCAACCCCGCCGCCAGCCATTCAAAATGGGGTATCAGAGCAAATTACGGGCGCCAAATCACAAATTAGTCTTGCGAAACGACCCCTACAGCTATAACTACCCCGTCATAATCCACATATTCCGTCCCCTCCCCCTCACGGAGCGACAATCGATGGCGCGCGTTACCGTTGAAGATTGTATTGATAAGGTCGACAACCGCTTCGATCTGGTTTTGTTGGCCGCGCACCGTGCCCGCATGATCTCGTCGGGATCTCAGCTTACGGTTGACCGCGATAACGATAAAAACCCGGTTGTGGCGCTGCGCGAAATCGCGGATTCGGCGATTTCTCCGGAGGATTTGCGGGAGGAACTGGTTCATTCCCTGCAGAAATTCGTCGAGGTTGACGAGCCGGAGCCCGACACCGTTCCTTTGATCGGGTCGGCGGGCGCCAGCGTCGATGCCGACGACACCGAAGTCGCGGTCGAGCGGATGACCGAGGAAGAGCTGTTGAAGGGCCTCGAAGGTTTGGCTCCCCCGGAGGAACAGCCGGAGGAGGACGAGTAGGCCTGTTTACCCTCGTTCTCACGATCGATTTATCGCATCAGGCCCGGACATCGTCCGGGCCTTTGCTTTTGGTCAGTACTTTCATGATTACCATTCGGCTATTCAGACGGCGGTTTTCTCTGATTTGATCGGACGAAAGCCGTTTTCGCGTTAGACTATCGTCGTGGTCCTTAAAAGGGGGCGGCCTTCCGGCTCCTCCAAGGCTGCCGCCCGGTTCAGGACCGCATTACATGACCCGTATCGTGGAAAATGAGGGTTTAATGGCGTCTCGCCGCCCCAGTCTTGAGCAGATGCAAGCCGCGACCGAGCCGGTCTTGGTGGCCTCCGCTGCGCCGGCGATCGGGACGCGGCCGGCCAAGGCTCGTTTGCGCATGATGCGCCAATACGATCTGGTCGAACGCGTCCGCTCCTACAATCCCGATACCAAGGAAGCGCTGCTCAATCGCGCCTATGTTTACGCCATGAAGGCGCATGGCTCACAAACCCGCGCTTCCGGCGATCCCTATTTCTCGCATCCGTTGGAGGTCGCCGCGATCCTGACCGACCTCAAGCTCGATGACGCGACCATCGTCGCGGCATTGTTGCACGACACCATCGAGGATACCGAGGCCACTCGCGCCGAAATCGATTCCGTGTTCGGGCAGGAGATCGGCGCGCTGGTGGAGGGGCTCACCAAGCTGAAGCGGCTCGAGCTCGTGTCGCGCGAAGCCAAGCAAGCGGAAAACCTTCGCAAGCTTTTGTTGGCGATTTCCGACGACGTCCGCGTCCTCTTGATCAAGCTTGCCGATCGTTTGCACAACATGCGCACGCTCGAATTCGTCGCGCCGGCGGCGCGCCATCGCATTGCTGAAGAAACGCTCGATATCTATGCGCCGCTGGCCGGGCGCATGGGCATGCAGGAGATGCGTGAGGAGCTTGAGGATCTTTCGTTCCAAACGCTCGATCCGGAAGCCTATACGGTGGTGCGCCAGCGCCTCGACTCGCTCGCCGAACGCAACCGCAATTTGATCGGCGAGATCGAAAACCAGCTCTCCAAGAATTTGCAGAAAAACGGCTTGCGGGCACATGTCTATGGCCGGCGCAAACAGCCATTTTCGATTTGGACCAAAATGAAGCGGAAGTCGGTCGGCTTCGAACAATTGTCCGATATTTTCGGATTCCGCGTCGTCTTGAGCGATATCGAATCCTGCTACCGCGCGCTTGGCGTTGTTCACACCACTTGGCCGGTGGTGCCGGGCCGATTCAAGGATTACATCTCGACGCCCAAGCAAAACGATTACCGCTCGATCCACACCACCGTGATCGGTCCCGGAAAACAGCGCGTCGAACTCCAGATTCGCACCGAGGAGATGGATCAGATCGCCGAACTCGGCATCGCCGCGCACGCTTTCTACAAGGACGGCGTCGGCTCTCCCACCGAGCGGCTCAAACGCGAATCCTCGGCCTTCGCTTGGCTTCGCCATACCATTGCGATTCTCTCCGACAGCGCCAATCCCGAAGAGTTTCTCGAACACACCAAATTGGAGCTGTTCCACGACCAGGTATTTTGCTTTACGCCGAAAGGAAAATTGATCGCGCTGCCGCGGCAGGCCACCGTGATCGACTTTGCTTATGCGGTTCATACCGATGTCGGCAACAGCGCGGTCGGGTGCAAGATCAACGGCAAATTCTCGCCGCTGTCGTCGGAGTTGCAGAACGGTGATGAAGTGGAGGTTTTGGCTTCGGAGGCGCAATCCTCGCCGCCTTCGGCCTGGGAATCGCTTGCCGTGACCGGCAAGGCGCGCGCGGCGATCCGGCGCGCCACGCGAACGGCGGTGCGGGATCAATATGCGGGCCTTGGGCGGCGGATCGTCGAGCGGCTGTTTGCCCGCGCCAAAATCGAATATGCCGACGACAAGCTGAAAGGGGCGTTGCCCAGGTTGGCGCGTGCCTCCATTGACGATGTGATGGCGGCGGTCGGGCGCAGTGAAATGAAGGCATCCGACGTCGCCCGCGCGATGTATCCCGATTACAAGGAAGAACGCGTCGCGCGCTATGGCGCCAAAAAGGGGCTTGTCGACAAATTGAAGTCTCCGGGTGGAGCCGGGCGGCGCCTGTCGGCTATTCCGATCCGGGGCATCAATTCGGATTTGCCGGTCAAGTTCGCGCCCAATGGCGGCGCCGTGCCGGGCGATCGCATTGTCGGAATCGTCTCGCCGGGCGAGGGCATCACGATTTACCCGATTCAGTCACCGGCCTTGAAGGATTTCGAGGAACAGCCGGAACGCTGGCTCGACGTGCGGTGGGACGTGGACGAAACGACACCGCAGCGTTTTCCGGCGCGAATCCTCGTCGATAATGTCAACGAACCCGGCAGCCTCGCCCAGATCGCCACCGTGATCGCCGAGCATGACGGCAATATCGACAACATCAACATGTCCCGCCGCTCGCCCGATTTTACCGAGCTCACCATCGATCTTGAGGTCTATGACCTGAAGCACCTCAGCGCTATTATCGCCCAATTGCGCGCCAAAGCCGTGGTGGCACGGGTGGAGCGCGTCAACGGGTAAATAGCAGTTGTCGGGCCTCATCCATCGATGCGGCGAAGGCGCCGCTCTCTTTGAGGATGAGGATCATCGGAAGCCTATTCGAGAGTTTGAGATGCAAGCTTCTCCGTTGCGCCTCGGCGTGAATATCGATCATGTCGCGACCTTGCGCAATGCGCGGGGCGGCGCGCGGCCCGATCCCGTGCGCGCGGCGCTTCTCGCCATTGAAGCCGGCGCCGACGGCATCACCGCGCATTTGCGCGAGGACCGCCGCCATATCCGCGATGCGGACATGGCGCGGTTGAAGTCCGAAATTTCCAAGCCGCTGAATTTCGAGATGGCCGCCACCGACGACATGTTGCGGATCGCCTTGGCGGTCAGGCCCCACGCGGCTTGTTTGGTGCCGGAACGGCGAGAGGAACTCACGACCGAAGGCGGGCTCGATGTGGTCGGCCAGCGGCTTGCGCTTGCGCCTGCCATCGCCAAGTTGAGCGATGCTGGCGTGCGGGTATCGCTGTTCATTGCGGCCGATCCCGCCCAGATCGAAATGGCGGCGAAACTGCGCGCGCCCGTCGTCGAAATTCACACCGGAGCTTGGTGCGACGCGGTGGTCGAGGGCCACGCCGACAAGGCTCAATCGGAGTGGCGGCGGATTGTGGAGGGCGCGCGGCTGGCGCGTTCGGCGGGTCTTGAGGTGCATGCCGGCCACGGGCTCGATTATGCGACCGCCGAGCAGATCGCCTCGCTGCCTGAGATCGCCGAACTCAATATCGGCTACTTCCTGATCGGCGAGGCGGTGTTTGCGGGCTTGGGAGCAACGGTTCGCGCGATGCGCGCCGCGATGGAGCGGGGCCGCGCCCGGGTTTTAGGGCCAAATCAGGCGGGCAAGGCATGATCATCGGCATCGGCTCCGACCTGATCGACATTCGCCGGGTGGCGAAGGTCATCGAACGTCATGGCGAGCGTTTTCTTGGCCGCATCTTTACCGAGGCCGAGCGGGCCAAGGCCGAACGCCGCGCCAAAAACCCCAACATGGTGGTGGCAACCTATGCCAAGCGCTTTGCCGCCAAGGAGGCCTGTTCCAAGGCACTTGGAACCGGCATCCGGCGCGGGGTTTGGTGGCGCGACATGGGCGTGGTCAACCTTCCCGGCGGCCGGCCCACCATGCAACTCACGGGCGGGGCCTTGGCCCGGCTGGAGGCGCTGACGCCGGAAGGTTTCGCGGCCAGGATCGACCTCAGCATCACCGACGATTGGCCTTTGGCGCAGGCCTTCGTCATTATTTCGGCCATAGCGCCTGCAAAATCGGGCTGATTTCCGTGCCTTCGGCCGCGATCGACCGTAAAACAAAAATATGAAGACTTATCAGTGGCTTACGAAGTTTTCATGAAGCCGTTGATTGCGCCTCTCACAACAACCGTCTAAAACGCCGAGTGGATTATTCACCGCCTGAGCGAATTTGGCCCATGTGTCCTTACTCATCGATGTCCCTTGCTCGCTCATGATATCCGAAGCCAGGAACCTTCATCGCTTACGGGCGCGAACGGCTACGCACGTGAGGAGTAAAGTATGCGGCCCGCGACGGGTGAGGCAGTGGGAAGCGGAAAGCAGGAAGTCGGGAAAGCCATGAGCGTGACGTCAGGTACAAAATCCGAAGGCGGTGTGGGTGAGTCCATCCGCGTCATCATCCATGCGCTCCTGATCGCGCTCGTGATCCGTACCTTTATATTCCAGCCCTTCAACATCCCGTCGGGGTCGATGAAGGCGACATTGCTGGTCGGCGACTATCTCTTCGTCTCGAAATACTCCTATGGTTACAGCCATTACTCGTTTCCGTTGTCGCCGCCCTTGTTTTCCGGCCGCATCTTCGGTTCGGAGCCGGCGCGCGGCGATGTCGTCGTGTTCCGCCCGCCGAACGACACCTCGACCGATTTCATCAAGCGCGTGATCGGCTTGCCAGGCGACCGGATTCAGATGAAGGACGGGTTGCTCTATATCAACGACCAGCCGGTGAAGCGCGAGCGCGTGAGCGATTTCATCGGGGAAGATCCTTGCGGCCGATCGGAAGCGATGACGCGGGTGAAACGCTGGAAGGAGACCCTGCCCAACGGGGTCAGTTACGAATCGCTCGACTGTGTCGATAGCCAAGGCTTTCCCGACACCACCAAAGTATACGAGGTTCCGCCGGGCGATTTCTTCATGATGGGTGACAACCGGGACAATTCCAGCGATAGCCGCGTGTTTGGTTATGTGCCGTTGGAGAATATCGTCGGGAAGGCCCAGATGATCTTCTTTTCGATCGCCGAGGGCGAACAAATCTGGAAATTCTGGCGTTTGCCGTGGTCGGTGCGCTGGAATCGCATATTCTCCCTTGTGCGATGAACGACGACGCGCCCGACATTCTCACTTCATCATCGAGCAAGGCAGGCTCGCGGGTTGATGTCGGGCGTGAGGATGCGGCGGGAAAGAAGAAGCGATCGCCAACGGGCGCCAAAACCGCCGCTAAGACGGCGGCAAAGACCGCTGCCAAGGCTGCGACGGCGGCGCTTGAGGACAAAATCGGGCACAAATTCACCGATGCGGCCTTATTGGCCACCGCGTTCACCCACGTCTCCGCGTTAAAGTCGTCGCGTAAGCGCGGCGACAGCTACCAGCGCCTTGAGTTCCTCGGCGATCACGTGCTCGGCTTGATTGTGTCCGACATGCTCTACCGCGCGTTTCCCGACGCCGATGAGGGCGAATTGTCGAAGCGGCTGGCCGATCTCGTGCGCAAGGAGAGCTGCGCCGATGTCGCCAGGGCGCTCGGGCTGGTTGACCACATCAAGCTCGGCGCGGTGGGTGCAAGCGCGGGAGCGCGCTTACGCAGATCCGTGCTTGGCGATATTTGCGAGGCGGTAATCGGCGCGGTATTTCTTGATGGCGGCTATGAGGCGGCGGCGCTTTTCGTCCAACGCAACTGGACGGAGCGGATGCGCGTGTTGCGGCGCCCGCCGCGTGACCCCAAAACCACCTTGCAGGAATGGGCGCAAGGCAAGGGATTGCCGACCCCGCTCTATCGCGAAATCGAGCGCACCGGGCCGCATCACGATCCGCAGTTTCGAATTGCGGTCGAGTTGCCGGGGCTGGTGCCGGCCGAAGGCATGGGTGGCAGCAAACGTGCCGCGGAAAAAGCCGCCGCTTCCGCCATGATCGCGCGCGAGGGCGTCGGCGGCGGCAACAATGATTGAAAAGCTTTCGGTGGAAACCGCCCCCGCGGCCACAGCCTGTGGCTTCGTCGCGCTGATCGGCGCGCCCAATGTCGGAAAGTCCACCCTCGTCAACGCGCTGGTCGGCTCCAAAGTGACGATCGTCTCGCGCAAGGTGCAGACGACCCGTACACTGATCCGCGGCATCCTGGTCGAGAACCGCGCCCAGATCATCCTGGTCGATACGCCCGGCATCTTTGCGCCGAAACGGCGGCTCGATCGCGCGATGGTCTCCAGCGCCTGGAGCGGGGCGCATGATGCCGATTTGGTTTGTGTGCTGCTCGATGCGCGCACGGGCCTCGACGAAGAGGCGGAGGCGATTTTCATCAAGCTTTCGGACGTGGCGCACGCGAAGATTTTGGTGATCAACAAGATCGACCTGGTGCCACGCGAAAAACTGCTCGCGCTCGCCAAGGCCGCCAATGATCGGATTCGCTTTACCCAGACTTTCATGATCTCCGCTTTGTCGGGCGATGGGGTCGACGATTTGCGTCGCGCCTTGGGTGCGATGGTGCCGCCCGGACCGTTTCATTACCCTGAGGACCAGATGTCGGACGCGCCGATCCGGCATTTGGCGGCCGAAATCACTCGGGAAAAAATCTTTCAAAAATTACATCAGGAATTGCCGTATCAATCGACCGTCGAGACCGATAGCTGGAGCGAACGCAAGGATAAATCCGTTCGCATCGAGCAGACGATTTTTGTCGAACGCGAAAGCCAGCGTAAAATCGTGCTCGGCAAGGCCGGTGCCACCATCAAGTCGATTGGAGCGGACGCGCGCCAGGAAATCGCCGAAATCGTCGGCCAGCCGGTACATTTATTTTTATTCGTGAAGGTTCGTGACAATTGGGGGGAGGATCCCGACCGTTATCGCGAGATGGGATTGGAATTCCCCACCGAATGATCAGAGAATGATCGTGCAATGATCAAGGAAATGCCGGCGCCGTCATGAAGATCCCTTACAACGTGGTTTGGTTTGAGTTCCTGCTCTATATGTCGCTGACGCTCGATGCGTTGTCGGTCGCGTTTTCGGATCGCGCGGGTGACGAAAATCTCGTGATTCCCATGGTGCTGGAAGCCGGTCTCATCTTGCTTTTGGTTTATTTCGTCCACCTTGCGGCGGCGCGGCGCAAGAATTGGCCGCGCTGGATACTTTTGGTCTTGCTCGTCCTGTCGGTGATCTCGCTATTGCCGGTTCTCGCCGAAAAAGGCCTTGAGCTCGATAGCGCCATCGAGGTGGTGTCTTGCGCCCTGACAGCGGGCGGCTTGTATTACTCGTTCACCGGCGATGCCAAGGGTTGGTTCAACGCGTAAAGACGTTCCCATGTCCCCGACAGGGTGCAGTGCTTCTTTGGCGCAGCATCTGTGGGAAGCGTTGCGGGGATAGCTAACGTCTTTCTCCAAAATCCTGTAAGCTCCTCACATGGAGTGGACTGACGAAGGCATCGTATTGGGAGTGCGGCGGCATGGCGAATCCTCGGCTATTGTCGAGCTTCTGACGCGCGGCCATGGCCGGCATTTGGGGTTGGTGCGCGGCGGCGCGGGCAAGCGGATGCGGCCCTTGCTGCAACCGGGCAACAGCGTGACGGCGGTGTGGCGGGCGCGGCTCGATGAGCATCTCGGCACCTATGCGATCGAAGGCATGCGGCTGCGCGCGGCGAATTTATTTGCCGCATCACATTCCGTCTATGGCGTGACCCATCTCGCATCGTTGGCGCGGCTGTTGCCCGAGCGCGACCCGCACGAGGATATCTATGAAATGCTTGAGCATACGCTCGACGATTTCGACGAGGCAGGTGGGGCGGCGGCGCGTCTGATCCGGTTTGAGCTTGCGATGCTCGCCGAACTCGGCTTCGGGCTCGATCTTGAAGCTTGCGCGGCGACGGGTGCGACTTCCGACCTCGTTTACGTCTCGCCGAAATCGGGCGGCGCGGTATCGCGCGCGGCCGGCGCGCCGTTTCACGACCGGCTGTTGCAACTGCCGGCCTTTTTGCGCGACAGCGAGGCGGGATGGTCGGATCAGGATCTGCGCGACGGCTTTGCGCTGACGGGACTTTTTCTGTCGCGCCATGTGCTGGAGCCGCGCGGGCAGGGCCATTCCGACGCGAGAGACGGCTTTATCAACGCGGTGATCCGGCCTCGCGCGGCGAGGGCGGCGGTTTCGTAAACCCACGCGGCGGCATAAATTAAGCTGCTGATTCGCTCCTTGCCCGACACGTTTGCACCGGATAATCCCTTCCCATGGGAAAACGACTGATTCCGCCGGAGCCGGCCGAAATTCACGAAGTCATGTTGCGTGACGCGCTGGAGGAGCGCTATCTCGCTTATGCGCTTTCGACCATCACGGGCCGCGCGCTGCCGGATGCCCGCGATGGGCTGAAGCCCGTGCATCGGCGCATTCTCTACGGCATGCGTCTGTTGCGGCTCGACCCCGGCACGCCGCTCAAGAAATCCGCCAAAATCGTCGGCGACGTGATGGGCTCGTACCATCCTCATGGCGACCAGGCGATTTATGACGCCATGGTGCGGCTGGCGCAGGATTTCTCCTCGCGTTACCCGCTGGTCGATGGCCAGGGTAATTTTGGCAATATCGACGGCGATAACCCCGCCGCGATGCGTTACACGGAGGCGCGCCTGACGGATGTCGCGCGCCTGCTGCTCGACGGCATCGATGAGGACGCGGTCGAATTCAAGCCGACCTACGATAACAGCGGCAAAGAACCTGTCGTTTTGCCGGGCGGCTTTCCGAATCTGCTCGCCAACGGCTCGCAGGGGATTGCGGTCGGCATGGCGACCTCGATCCCGCCGCACAACGCGGCTGAGCTGTGCGAGGCGGCGCTGCATCTGATCGACAAGCCTGACGCCAAATCGAAATCGCTTCTGAAATGGGTCAAGGGTCCGGATTTTCCGACCGGCGGCATCGTCGTTGATTCCAAAGAGGCAATCACGGAAGCCTATATCACCGGGCGCGGCTCGTTCCGCGTGCGCGCCAAGTGGAAACAGGAGGAGGGCGCGCGCGGCACCTGGGTGATCGTGATCACCGAAATTCCCTATCTGGTGCAGAAATCGCGTCTGGTCGAGAAGATCGCCGAACTTCTCAACGAGAAGAAATTGCCGCTGGTCGGCGATGTCAGGGATGAATCGGCCGAAGACATCCGGCTCGTGATCGAACCGAAATCGCGCACGGTCGATCCGGAACTCCTGATGGAATCGCTGTTCCGTTTAAGCGAGCTGGAGAGCCGGATTCCACTGAACCTCAACGTGCTGATGAAAGGCCGCATTCCCAAGGTGGTCGGCCTGGCCGAAGGCTTGAGGGAATGGCTCGACCATCTGCGCGACGTGCTGATCCGCCGCTCGAACCATCGCAAGGCGCAGATCGAGAATCGTCTCGAAGTGCTCGGCGGTTATCTGATTGCTTATCTCAACATCGACAAAGTGATCAAAATCATCCGCACCGAGGATGAGCCGAAACTGGCCTTGATCAAGGCGTTTAAGCTCACCGAAGTCCAGGCCGACGCCATTCTCAACATGCGCTTGCGGTCTTTGCGCAAGCTCGAAGAGATGGAAATCCGCACCGAGGACAAGAACCTTCGCGCCGAGTTGAAGGCCATCAAGGCGACCCTGGCTTCGGAAAGCGAGCAATGGTCCAAGGTCGGCGAACAGGTGCGAAAGGTCCGCGACCTGTTCGGAGCCAAGACGCCGCTCGGCAAGCGCCGCACGCAATTTGCCGATGCGCCCGAGCATGATCT
>DATGJS010000077.1:0-6869 GCA_035295025.1 Bradyrhizobium sp. | reverse complement strand
GCTGCGCTTGTACGCTTCCATCCCAACAATCTATACTCAGATAGACAGCAATCCCAAGCCGCCTAAAGGCGTGGGGTTTCCTGATCCCCTATCGGGGACTCTAAAATAGTATCAAAATGAGATATACGGCCCAGGCGCCTCACTGACCACCGGCGCGAAATGACGCGGGAGTTCTCTCATTCACGCGTGATGAAAAACTTCAACGACATAGCGGCCAATGTCGCCGCGACCATGATGGCGGCGACCGCCAGAAGACCGATCACATAAGAGCCCGAGAGCTCCCTCAACCAGCCCATCATGGATGGGCCGACAAAACCGCCGACGGTGGCGATGCTGTTGATGAAGGCAAGCCCGCCGGCGGCGGCAATGCCGGTGAGAAAACGCGTCGGGATGGTCCAGAAGATCGCCCGCGCGGCGGTGACGCCGATCAGCGCCAGGCTGAAGCCGATCACCGCCGAGACCAGCGAGCTTGAGGCGATCGGAGCGAGCAGCCCGAGGCCGCCCAAGAAACAGGCAAGCGCCAGATTGACGATGCGCCGGCCTTTTTCATCGACATAGCGCGCCCACAAAATCATGCCGATGGACGCAAAGAGATAGGGCACGGCCGCGATCCAGCCGATCGCGAGATTCGACAGATGATATTCCTTCAGCATCAAGGGCAACCAAATGCCGATGCCGTAAGAGCCGAGCGTGAATCCGAACTGGATCACCGCGCAGATCAAAACGCGCGGATCCTTCAGCGCGGCCCAAAGCGAAGTATGCGGTCGCTCGCGCGGCTCGGATGCCAATACTTCATCAAGCGCGTCGCGCTCGGCGGGGCTGAGCCAGTGGGCTGCTTGCGGCCGGTCGGCGAGCAGACGCAGCGTAAGAAAGCCGAGCGGAATACAGGGCAGGCTGACCAGCAGAAACAGCCATTGCCAGCCTCGAAGGGCCCAGATCCCGTCCATCTGCAACAGCATGCCGCA
The DNA here is from genome assembly GCA_035295025.1 of Bradyrhizobium sp. Lineage (GTDB taxonomy): Bacteria > Pseudomonadota > Alphaproteobacteria > Rhizobiales > Xanthobacteraceae > Bradyrhizobium. The sequence goes on along the minus strand of DATGJS010000077.1, from coordinate 5,904 downwards.
TACCGGCGCGCCCACCAGCGAGGACATGGGAATGCCGACCAGAAACCAGGCCAGCATTCGCGTGCGGTATTGCGCCGGAAACCACGCGGCGAGAAAGAAGGTGACGCCCGGAAAAAAGCCAGCCTCGGTGATCCCCAGCAAAAGCCGCAAGCCGTAAAAGCTGTTCGGCCCCACCACAAAGGCGGTGGCGGCCGAAACGATCCCCCAGGAGATCATGATACGGGCGAGCCAGCGCCGCGCGCCGAGGCGATAAAGCAGCAAATTGCTCGGGATTTCGAACAGCGAATAGCCGAGAAAGAACACGCCCGCGGCCAGACCGAACTGGGACGCGCTCAAGCCCAGTTGCTGATTCATGGTCAGCGCGGCAAAACCAAGGCTGGTGCGATCAAGATAATTGAAGAGATAGGCGATGGTGAGAAGCGGCACAAACCGCAACGCGACTTTCCGCACGGCGCTTTGCAAGACGGCATCGACCGTATCGGTCTTCGGCACGCCTCGATCGCCCGGCACGTCCTGCCGCAAAAGTGTCATCCCGCCTTGTCCTTCTCGCGGCCTATTTTATGGTTTCGAATTCGCCCCGCTGTAGCACGGGAAAAACCCGGCTGCGACTGCGGCCTTGAGGCCCATCGTCTCTTTTTGTCGGACCGGGCCTGCGCGGGCAAGGTTATGTTGCGCGCGCAAAATAGGTAGCCCGCGCCGGACATGACGAATTTGGGAGAGATCGCATTGCCTGAAATGAAACACGATCTCGTCGAGCGCGCGTTGCGTTAAACTTCTCTCTTGGAATTTGTCATCGCAGTGCAGCAATAGACATGGGTGCCGCGGTGGAGCCCGAACTTCAAAGCCCATGGCAAACCTGCCGCGCTATGCTAGATGAGCGGACGACGACATTTTCGAGCCGATCGAGAAGTCCGAAAAAAACGGATCGCAAGGGGGACATGATGAGCCAACAAGAAAGCAAGAAGCCCGGAAGCGGAAAAGGCCGGGCGTTGCGCGGTTGCGCGTGCGGCTGCGACAACACGCTTTCGCTCCAGGGTGCGACGCTGAGCCGGCGGCGCTTCGTGGCGGGGATGGCGGGAACGGCGACGCTCGCGGCGGCGGGCTTGAGCCCTTCGCGGCCCAGCCTGGCGCAAGGAACGGAGCCCAAACCCTATCGCATCGATGTTCATCATCATCTGACGCCACCGACCTATATCCAGGCGGCGATATCAAATCATTTCGGCGACGGCGCGCAGCGAAACTGGACCGTCGAAAAATCGCTCGCCGACATGGATCAGGCCGGCGTCGCGGTTTCGATGCTCTCGGTGACGCAACCGGGCGTCAACTTCACCTCTGGGGAAGCGGTGCGCAAACTCACGCGCGAATGCAACGAATACGCCGCCAAATTGATATCGGACCATCCCGGCCGCTTCGGCAGTTTCGCCATGCTGCCACTCACCGATATCGACGGTAGCCTGCAAGAAATCACCTATGCGCTCGACACGCTCAAGCTCGACGGCATTGGGCTACTCACCAATTACCACGACAAATGGCTGGGGGATCCCCACTTCCTGCCGGTCATGGAAGAACTCAACCGGCGCAAATGCGTGGTCTATACCCATCCCGCCACCGCCGATTGCTGCGTCAATCTGGTGAAGACCGAGCCGCCGGCGCTGATCGAATGGGGCACCGATACCACCCGCACCATCGCCGACATCGTTTTTTCCGGCAACGCCCAGAAATTCCGCGACATCAAGTGGATTTTCTCGCATGCCGGCGGCACCATGCCGTTTTTGATCGAACGCTTCACCCGTCATCCGCAGCTCGAACCGAAATCCAAGCCGACGGTGCCGGACGGCACGCTCGCCGAACTCACCCGCTTCTATTACGACACCGCGCAAACCGCGAACAAAGCGGCGATGTCGGCGCTCTCGGCGGTCGTCCCGACCTCGCAAATCCTGTTCGGCACCGACTTCCCCTATCGAACCAGCATCGATCACGTGAAGGGCTTGCGGAGCTGCGGCGTGTTCACCGAAGCGCAGATCATGGACATCGAGCGCGGCAATGCGCTGAAGCTTTTGCCGCGGCTGGGGGCTTAAGGTCGCTGACTCGGGCCCCGAGAAAGATGATGATGGACCGGAGAAACGCCGGATGAAAGCCTATGTCATCGCCTTGGAGACGATCCACGATCAAGCGATGTTTGCTGAATATGCCAAGGGCGTTGCCGTCTCATTCGCGCCGTTCCAAGGGAAATTCGTCGCGCGCGGCGGCACGTTCACGGTGCTTGAGGGGCAATGGCCGCACCCTCGCACCGTGATCATCGAATTTCCAAGCCGCGAGGCGGCTGAAAATTGGTACCGATCGGCCGATTATCAAAAAATCATCGGACTGCGGCACAAGAGTTCGAGCGGCAATCTCGTGATCCTGGATGGAATGTAGGACGGGGAAAAGCGGGGCGCCAATATATAGCAACCCGCATCCCAGCCTCGGCTTTGGATATTTGCGCTTACTTCGCCGATCCGTCGGCGGACCAGCGCCCCGGACCCGCCACGAAGTAAATCAGGAACACGAAGCAATAGAGGATCGCGGCGTCACCGCCATTGAGCATCGGGAAGGTGTTTTTCGGTGCGTGCTGCATGAAATAGGCGACCGCCATGTCGCCGCAAAGAAGAAAGGCGACGGGCCGGGTCAAAAAGCCGGCCGCAAACAGCGCGCCGCCGACCAATTCGATGATGCCTTGATACCACAGCAACGAGCCCATTCCGGGCTGAGCCGTCGTTCCATGCGGAAAGTCAAACAGCTTTGCGGTACCGTGCTCGAGAAACAAAAGCCCGATCACGAAACGGGCGATGCTGAGCACCTCCGGCATATATTTACTGACGCGATCAAGTAACATTCGATCAAACTCCCCTTGCCTGATGAAAATGGGTGACCCCCATAACAGCTTACCATAGCCTGCGCGGCGACCGCTGGGGAGTCATACGGCTCAACAATCCCGCGCTTGACTCGTCACATTTTTCTTTTCTGTTACACCGCTGTCGTGTTCAGCGCTTACGCGGATGATGGTTTTCCGGGCTTTGACAGGGAATCGCTCCGCAGAGGAAATCACTTCACCCTCGCGCGGCCTTGCAGGATCGACAGCGCCCGTTCATCGCCCATCGCATGGGCGTCATCGACAAAAGCAATCAACAGATCGGCAGCCGTGGCGTAATTCCACAGTTTCAGACCGGCCGGATCGATCCACCCCTCGAAATAATCGTCGAGATAGCCGCGCGCGGGTTCGTTCGCCTCGGTCCAGCTCGGGCCGGCGAGATTATCCGGCTCGATCTCCCAGCGGCAGATCGCAAAGCCCGTCGCGGCCTTTGCCAAAATCCACCGTCCGTCCTTGGGGGCCTCGCTCATCGGGCGCAAGGATTGACCCATCTCCAACAGTACCCGTTCGACTTGGCCTGCCATTCCACGCGTCCAATGATCAAATCACGGACTTCCTGTTTCACAGACACATGGTTCAAGTATGGCGAGGAAAAGCCCTCGCGCGCCTCCCCATCATTCGCGAGGCCGCGCAAATGGCTTGTCCGAGACGGCCGTCACGAGGTTTAAAAAGCAAACCGGGGCGAAGCTTTCGCCTCGCCCCGGATCGAAGAAGATAATAGCGGCCGGCCGTCAGACCAGCTTGATGTTCTTGAGCGGCAGGCTGCGCACCGGCTTGCCGGTCGCGGCATAAATCGCGTTAAGCACCGAAGGCGCCACCACGCAGATGGTTGGTTCACCAATGCCGCCCCAGAAATCGTAGGTCGGCACGATGGCCACTTCGACCTTCGGCATTTCGGCCAGACGCATGATCTCATAGCTGTCGAAATTGAGATGGGTCATGCGTCCCTTCTCGACCGGCATTTCGCCGTAGAGGGTGGCGGTGAGGCCGAAGGCCACCGAACCCTGCACCTGCGCCTCGATCTGGCCGGGATTGACCGCATGGCCGGAATTGACCGCCAGCACCATGCGATGAACCTTCAACTTGCCTTGCGGGCTCACCGAGACCTCGGCGACCGCCGCCGAATAGCTGCCATAGCCCATGAACTGGGCGATGCCGCGGTGAACGCCTGGGGGCAAAGGCTTGCCCCAATCGCCCTTCTCGGCCGCGGCATTGAGCACGGCGAGATGCTTGGGGTGGTTCTTCATGAGTTCACGGCGGAATTCGAGCGAATCCTTGCCCGAAGCGCGCGCCACCTCCTCCATGAAGCATTCCATGTAGACGGCGTTTTGGTTGGTGTTGACGCCGCGCCAGGGGCCGACCGGAACATGCGAATTACGCATCGCATATTCGATCAAGAGGTTTGGCACATCATAACCCAATTGCGCGTCGCCGGGCGTGTCGTAATAGCCCTGCAACTGCCGCATGTCCTTGCCGTCGACAATGCCCTTCGGATTGGCCAGCGCATTGATCGACTGACCGGAGACGCGCACATGCAACCCGACGAGATTGCCTGACGCATCCAGGCCCGCCGACAACTTGCATTGCGAGATCGGCCGGTAGAAATCATGCGCCTGATCTTCCTCGCGGCTCCAGATCATCTTGATCGGCGTGTCGGGGAAGGCTTTGGCGATCTCGACCGCCTGATGAACATAATCCTGCGTCCCGCCGCGCCGGCCGAAACCGCCGCCAAGATCAAGGCGATGGACTTCGCATTTGCCGAGCGGAATCCCTGATGATTCCGACAGCGCCGCGAGCGAGGCTTCGAGGTTTTGCGTCGGCACCCAGGCATCCGCCCGGTCGCCTGAAAGCTTCACCGTGCAGTTCATCATTTCCAAGGGGGCGTGGGCGAGGAACGGCGTCGCATACACCGCCTCGACCTTTTTGGGCGCCTCCGCGATCGCCTTCAAGGCATCGCCATTCATGCGCTCACCGTTTGTAGCGGTAGCACTCAGGCCCTCTTTAAGCATCTCGGCGATGGTCGCGCTGGATTGCGAGGCGTTCGGCCCCTCCTCCCAGACGACGGGCAAGGCTTCGAGCGCCTTCTTGGCGCGCCACCAGGTATCGGCGACGACGGCGACACCCGACTCCTTGATGCGAACCACCTTCTTCACGCCGGGCATGCCGGCGATCTTGCTCTCATCATAGCTTTTGAGCTTGCCGCCGAATACCGGGCAATCCTTGACCGCGGCGCAGAGCATGCCGGGCAATTTAAGGTCGATCGCAAAGATCTTGCTGCCGTCGAGCTTGTTGGCGGTATCCAACCGCTTCAACGGCTTGCCGGCGATCTTCCAATCCTTGGGGTCCTTCAGCTTGATCGACTTTTCGTCCGGCGGCGTCAGTTTGGCGGCCGCGGCCGCCACCTCGCCGTAGCGAACCGTGCGTTTGCTTGCGCCATGCGTGATGACGCCACCCGCGACCGTGAGTTCGCCGACCGGCACATTCCACTGATTGGCGGCGGCCTGAAGCAGCATGATACGCGCGGCAGCGCCTCCCCGGCGGACATAGTCCTGCGAGGTACGGATGCCGCGGCTGCCGCCGGTGCCCATTTCGCCCCAGGCCCGCTTGGCCGCGAGATTGCGGCCGGGCGTGATGCCTTCGGTCGTCACCTTGCTCCAGTCGCATTCCAATTCTTCGGCGACGAGCTGGGCAAGCCCGGTCAACGTCCCCTGTCCCATTTCCGAACGCGCGATGCGAATGACGCAGGTATCATCGGGCTTGATCGCAACCCAGACGTTGACTTCGGTGCTCGCGTCTTCGGCATGTGCCGCATCGACGCCGAACGGCACGTTCATGCCAAGCGCGAGGCCGCCGCCGGCAACCGCCGCCGAACCGACGATGAAGCCGCGGCGCGAAAGGGTGAGGTTCTTTTCCAAAATCGATCGGTTCATGACTAACCTCCGCGTCCGGTGGTGCCGACATTGGCCGCCATGTGCACGGCTTCGCGGATGCGC
>DATGJS010000076.1:0-23322 GCA_035295025.1 Bradyrhizobium sp. | reverse complement strand
CCGCCCGAAGCGTTGCCGAAATTTCACGCAATCATCGAGACCGGCAAGGCGGAATTCGTCAACGGTACGCGCCTGGTCTATCCGATGGAGCAGGAGGCAATGCGTCCGCTCAATCTGATCGCCAACCGCTTGTTCGCCTATCTCTTCAGCTATCTCGTCAATACGCGCCTCACCGACACGCTGTGCGGCACCAAAGCGCTGCTGCGCAGAGATTACGAATTGCTGGTGCGCGAGCGCGGTTATTTCGGCAATTTCGATCCGTTCGGCGATTTCGATCTGATCTTCGGCGCGGCCAAACAAAATCTCAAAATCGTCGAGACCCCGATCCACTACAAAGCGCGCACCTTTGGCGAAACCCAGATCTCGCGTTTTCGCGACGGCTGGCTGTTGTTGAAGATGGTCTGGTTTGCCTATCGCAAATTAAAAGCGATCTGAATTTTTCGCGCTTCATCCGATTTGCCGTATTCTCGTCACGGATGCGTCATGCACGGCCGGCATGGGCGGTGCGATAAAAATTCTGAAGATTGACAGCACACGGTCTTTTCATTTTGCAGCGCAGCAATTAACTGCTTTTGGTGGCGTCCCATTTTTCGGACCAGGGAGCGACCATTGTCTCTCGCCAAAAACATCGAATTCCTTCGTCACCTTTCCAAGCTGCATGGCTGGAATGGTTTTGGCCTCACAGCGCGGGGCCGCAGTCCTTTGGACGAAACCCTCGACTTCGGAGCCAATCCGGGTGGCTTGCGGATGTTCTCCTATGTGCCCGCCCATTCAAGGCCGCCCTTTGCTTTGGTTGTCGTGCTGCATGGTTGCGGGCAGAGCGCGGCCGGTTACGATTTGGGCACCGGCTGGTCGATGCTTGCCAAGCATTGCGGTTTTGCGCTGCTGATGCCCGAGCAGCACCCCCTCAACAACACGCACGGATGCTTCAACTGGTTCAAACCGGACGACAACCGGCGTGGACACGGCGAAGCCTGCTCGATCCGGCAGATGATCGCGCATATGACGCACGAGCATAAGATCGACGGGTGCCGCATTTTCATCACCGGGCTCTCCGCCGGCGGCGCCATGACCTCGGTGATGCTCGCCACCTATCCGGAAGTTTTTGCCGGTGGCGCTATCATCGCGGGTCTGCCCTATGGGGTGGCGGCCAATGTGCGCGAAGCCTTGAGCGGCATGTTGCAGTCGCAAACGCGGCCATCAGGCGCGTTGGGAGATTTCGTGCGTAACGCCTCAACCCATCGCGGTCCCTGGCCGAAAGTGTCGGTATGGCATGGCAGCGCCGATCGCATGGTCAATCCCGGCAATGCCGACGAAATCGTCAAGCAATGGCTGGACGTGCATCGATTGCCCGCAACGCCGATGTCGGAGGGCACTGTGGATGGCTATCCCCGTCAGGTCTGGTGGGATGCCGATGGCGAGACGGTCGTTGAGTCCTATACCATCACCAACATGGCCCATGGCACACCGATCGGAATCGCGGAGAATGACCAGCGCTACGGCATCGAAGGGGCGTTTCTGATCGAGGCGGGAATTTCGTCTTCCTACCATATCGCGAATTTCTTTGGCCTCGCCTCCGAACCTCAAATGGCCGTCCAGCCGGCGCCCCATGCGGCAACGGACTCACCACGCGCGAAGCTGGCCTCGATGTTCAACCTCGGCGCCACCATTACCCGCGCGCTGACGGCCGCGGGTCTCATGAAATAGGGGCGCTACGTCGCCCCGGTCAGGAATGGATTGGTCAAACGCTCCTGGCCGATGCGCGAGCCGGGACCATGACCGCAAATGAAGCCGACATCGTCGCCGAGCGGCAACAGCTTCTCCTTGATCGATTTGATCAAGGTCGCATGATCCCCGCCGGGAAGATCGCTGCGTCCGACCGAACCGTTGAACAAGACGTCGCCGACATGGGCAAAACGCATGTCCTTGTTGAAAAAAACCACGCTGCCCGGCGAATGACCCGGGCAATGCAAAATATCGAAGGTCAATTCGCCGATGGAAACCCGATTCCCTTCCTCAAGCCAGCGGTCAGGAGCGAAATCGCGCACGCCGGTGATGCCAAAGCGCGCCCCGCTCGCCACCACATTGTCGAGCAGGAATTTGTCGGCGACATGCGGGCCTTCGATTTCGACCTTGAGCGCCTCACGCAATTCGGCAGCACCCCCGACATGATCGATATGGCCGTGCGTCAGCCAGATTTTTTCCACCGTGACCTTGGCCTGCTCGATCGCGGCTTGAATCTTCGGAACATCGCCGCCGGGATCGATGACCACGGCTTTCTGGCTCGCCGCGCACCACAGCAAGGTACAGTTTTGCTCAAACAGCGTGACCGGGATGATAAGCGCGCCGGCTTTCGCCTTGTCTTCGGATTGCTGTGCCATGGGCCGCACATTGCCGATTTTTTGTGTCCCGCCAAGAAAAATTTGGCGGAAAGGTCGGCGCGGAGCCTGAGGTTTTGTTGCGGAACATGACGGCCATGTTCGGCGGCCTCAAGACGCCGGAGCCTACCTGGAAGCGCAAAACCCGTTTCCAACCCATCGGGCAAGCCTCTATGCTCACGGGCGATGGAATCATCCGCCCCCAAAATCGCCCTGGTGCCCGCGCCGGACGGCCGTCAGTCGGAGACCGCGCTTGCGATCGCGCGCGGCACCGCGCGCCTGTTGAGATCGCTGGGATTTGCCTGCGTCAGCGAATTATCTCTGCCCTCGGGTCGCCGGGCCGATCTTGTGGCGATCAATGAGCGCGGCGAAATCTGGATCGTCGAGATCAAATCCTCCGTGGAGGATTTGCGCGCGGATCAGAAATGGCCGGAATATCGCGCCCATTGCGACCGGCTGTTTTTCGCTTTCACCCAAGATTTGCCCTGCGAAATCTTTCCCGGCGAGACCGGACTGATCATCGCGGATGCCTATGGCGCGCATATGCATTGCGAGGCGCCGGAGCATCGCCTGCCGGCCGCCACCCGAAAAGCGATGACGATACGCTTTGCGCTTGTCGCGGCGCAACGCATCAACCGCCTGATCGACCCGCAAGGCCATGGCGAGTTCTAAGAAAAACTAACGCGGCGCGCGCTTGGCCAGAATCCGCTGCAAGGTGCGGCGGTGCATATTGAGCCGCCGCGCGGTTTCCGAGACGTTGCGGTTGCACATCTCGTAAATGCGCTGAATGTGCTCCCAGCGCACACGATCCGCCGACATCGGATGGCTCGGCGGTTCGGATTTCCGGCCGCCGCTGGCAAGCAAGGCCGCCACCACGTCATCGGCATCCGCCGGCTTCGACAGATAATCCACCGCACCGAGCTTCACCGCGGTCACGGCGGAGGCAATATTGCCATAACCGGTCAGGATGATCGCGCGCGCCTCAGGGCGCTTGCGCTTCAAGGCCGACACGACGTCAAGGCCGTTGCCGTCGCCGAGCCGCAGATCCACGACCGCAAAGGCGGGCGCCGAGCGCGCGATTTGCGCTAGGCCCTCGGCAGCGCTTTCGCAGGAAGTGACCCAAAAGCCGCGGCTTTCCATCGCGCGCGCCAGCCGCTCCAGAAACGGCTTGTCGTCCTCCACAATCAAAAGGGAGCGATCGGCCTGCCCAGCCAATTCGGGGATGACGTTCAAGATGGGACGATCCTTCCTGTCAAACGTGACACCATATGGCCTCGCTGACGGTGCTGCCAAGTACGCCTGACGCCGATTTCACGGTTGGCTCCCGGCTTCCGCCGCCGGCTCGAACCGCTCGAAACGGCTCCGCGGCCAAACGATCTGCACCACCGCGCCATGATCGGGAAAGGCGCGGTTGGTGAAAAAGACCTTCGCGCCGGCGCGTTCGAGCAGGGTGCGGGCGATGAACACCCCAAGTCCGAGGCCGCTATGCGCCGCTTCGGTTTCGTCGGCGCGCCGACGCGACAGATAGGGCTCGCCGATGCGCTTGAGCAGATCGGGCGCAATTCCCGGACCGTCATCGGAAATCACGATCTCGACGGTTTCCAGATTCCACCACGCATTGACCTCGACATTGGCCTCGGCAAAATCGACGGCATTTTCCAGGATATTGCCGATGCCGTAGATCACGGCCGGATTTCGCGCGCCTATCGGCTCCGACGTGCCGGCGACCGCGATGCGGACCTTGATCGCGACGCCGAAATCGCGATGCGGCGCCACCGATTCTTCGATCAACGCGGACAATGGCATCCGGTCGAACGGCGCGCCGCTCGAGGAGAGCTGGGTGATCTTGGCGAGGATGTCGCGGCAGCGTTGCGCCTGTTCGCGCAACATTTTGATGTCGCCCGCCATCGGCGGATGAGCCTGAAGGCCTTGCTCGAGTTCGCGCGAAATCAAAAAGATCGTCGACAACGGGGTGCCAAGCTCGTGAGCAGCCGCGGCGGCAAGGCCGTCGAGCTGGGTCAGGTGCTGTTCACGGGTCAGCACGAGTTCGGTCGCCGCCAATGCGTCGGACAATTTGCGTGCTTCCTCGGCGACCTGAAAGGCATAAAGGCTGGTGACGCCGATCGCGACGACGATCGAAAGCCAGACGCCGAACAGATAGATCGGTGGCAACACCAGTGGATCATCGGCTTCCCACGGCAAAGGAAAGTAAAAGAACCCGAGCACCGAGGCGCAAACCACCGCAAGCCCCCCAAGCGCGATGGTGAACCTGATCGGCAGCGCGGTGGCCGAAATCAGCACCGGCGCCAGAAACAGAAATGAGAACGGGTTCTGCAAACCGCCGGTAAAAAACAAAAGCCCAGCGAGCTCGATGATGTTCAGCGCAAGCAGCGCGGCGGCAAAGACCGGCTCGAGCCTTTGCATCGGATTGAACCCAATCTGAAGAAGCAGGTTGAGAAGCGCGGACAGGCCGACGATGGCCAAACAAGGCACCACCTCGACCTCGAATTCGAGGCCTTGTTCCACGATGAAGATCGCCGCGAGCTGTCCCAGCACGGCGAGCCAGCGCAACCGCAAAATCGTGTCCAGACGGACATGGCGGCGAGAGTTACGAAAATCAGAGGTGAGAACGTCGGACATGACTAGCGCCGCCTATTTGAAGTTCCTGCACCACAAGTGGCGAATTCGCTCCACTGCCGGAGTGTATCCGTGCGAAACGCCGCCGACAAATTTGCTTGATCGGGCCACAGCGATGGATCAATGAACGTGCCGTATGATAAAGGACGGCGTGATGACATCCCCACTTGCCTCGACGGATCGGCGCGACACGGCCGCCATCGAAGTCACACGCTTGGTCAAGACCTACAAAAAGACCCGCGCGGTCGACGATATTTCCTTCTCGATCGCCCGCGGCGGCATCACCGGCCTGCTCGGCGGCAACGGCGCCGGCAAAACCACCACGATTGCCATGATCATGGGGCTGGTGCTGCCGAGTTCGGGACAGATTCGCGTTCTGGGCCATCCGATGCCGGAAGCAAGTGCGGAGGTGCTAGGCCGGATGAATTTCGAAAGCCCCTATGTCGATATGCCGATGCGGCTCACGGTGCGGCAAAACCTGACGATATTCGGCCGCCTTTATGGCGTCGAACATTTGTCCGAGCGCATCGAAAAGCTCGCCGCCGACCTCGATCTTGGCGACTTTCTCGACCGCCCCAATGGCAAGCTCTCGGCCGGACAAAAAACCCGCGTCGCGCTGGCAAAGGCGCTGATCAACCAACCCGAATTGCTGCTCCTGGACGAGCCAACCGCCTCGCTCGACCCCGACACCGCCGACTGGATCAGGCGGCACCTTGAGACCTACCGCAAGGAGAATGGCGCGACCATCCTGCTGGCCTCGCACAACATGCTGGAAGTCGAGCGGCTCTGCGAGCGCGTGATCATCATGAAGCGCGGCCGCATCGAGGACGACGACAGCCCCGAACAGATCATGGCGCGCTATAACCGCGCGACACTTGAGGAAGTGTTTCTCGATGTCGCGCGCGGCCGCGCTCAGGGAGCGGCGTCATGAGCCGATCTGTTGCGATCGGGGGTATCGCGCCGCATCGGATCGCCGCGATGATCCTGCGTTATTGGTATCTTTTGATGTCGTCATGGCCGCGTTTGCTCGAACTGGTGTATTGGCCAGCCTTGCAGATCATCACCTGGGGTTTTCTTCAAAATTACATCTCGCAAAATGCCGGATTCTTCGCCCGCGCCGGCGGCACACTGGTCGGCGCGGTGATCCTGTGGGATATTTTGTTTCGCGGGCAGCTCGGCTTTTCGATCTCCTTCCTCGAAGAAATGTGGGCGCGCAATCTCGGCAATCTGATGATGAGCCCGCTCAAGCCGATCGAGTTTCTGATCGCGCTGACGGCGATGAGCTTGATACGGCTCGCCATCGGCGTCATCCCGATGACGCTTCTGGCGATGATCTTTTTCGATTTCAATCTTTACGGCATCGGATTTCCGCTTATCGCCTTCTTCTGCAACCTGATCTTCACCAGTTGGTCGGTCGGGATTTTTGTCTCGGGCCTCGTGTTGCGCCATGGCCTGGGGCCGAAAGCATCGTCTGGACGCTGATGTTCGGCCTGATGCCGCTCACTTGCGTCTATTATCCGGCCACCGTCCTGCCGCCTTGGCTCCAATATGTGGCATGGGCGCTGCCGCCGACTTACGTCTTCGAAGGCATGCGCACGCTCTTGATACAGCATGTTTTCCGCATCGATTTGATGGTGGAGGCCCTTGCCATCAACGCCGTCCTGCTCGTGGCATCGTTTGCGGTTTTCCTGGCGCTTTTACAAAGCGCGCGGCGGCATGGCGCCTTGATCCAAAGCGGTGAATAAACCAACCAAACTTCAGTTTTTAACGCTCATAGTTTGTGCACCAAGGCGGGAACCCTCGCCGACACATTGACGCTTTGTTACGCTTTCGGCACTATGCTGCGATGCAAAAGAGGCGAGGGCTAGTGCCGCCTATTTGAAGTTCCTGCACCACAGCGGCGAATTCGCTCCAGGAACTTCAAATAGAAAGCGGCACTAGAGCATGATCCGGAAAAGTGTGAAGCGGTTTTCCGAAAAGATCATGCTCAAACAAAGAATTAAAGCGCGATGACGATTCGACTCAATCTCATTGCGCTTTAGGATCGATAGATTTGCTAGTACCCATGACTTTCCGAAGTTCGTGAAAGTGGGTGCTGCAAGGGAGCACGAACTTCGGAAAGTGGGTACCAGATGCCGATTGGTGAGTTTGGCGGCGCACCGCCGCTGGTGGCCGAGGGCAGTCCGGCGCTGACGACGCCGATGTACTGGATGTATGAGCTGGCGCATGCTTCGCTCAATCCGGCGCGCGCGGTTTCCGATGCCACGAAAATCCTGTTTCAGAATCCGCTCAACCCGTGGACGCATACCGAGCTCGGCAAATCGATCGCGGCCGGGTGCGAATTGTTCGAGCGGACCACCCGCCGTTACGGCAAACCCGAATGGGGCCTCAGCCATACCGATGTGGGCGGCGTCAGTACGCCGATCGAAATCCGCAGCGTTTGGGAAAAGCCGTTCTGCCGCCTGCTTTATTTCGATCGCAAGCTGACGCGGCCCCTGCGCGGGCCCCAGCCGCGCGTGCTGATTGTCGCGCCGATGTCCGGCCACTACGCGACATTGTTGCGCGGCACGGTTGAGGCCTTTTTGCCGACGCATGAAGTCTATATCACCGACTGGGCGGACGCGCGGATGGTGCCGCTGGCCGAGGGCCGTTTCGATCTCGACGACTATGTCGATTACCTCATCGAGATGCTGCACGCGCTTGGCGGCAACGTGCATGTGATCGCGGTATGCCAACCTTCCGTGCCGGTCGTGGCCGCGGTTTCGATCATGGAGGCGGAAAACGATCCTTTCGTTCCGATTTCCATGACCTTGATGGGAGGCCCGATCGACACCCGCCGCAACCCGACGGCGGTCAATAATCTCGCCGCCGAACGCGGCATCGAGTGGTTCCGCAACCATGTCATCACCAAGGTGCCGTTCCCGCATCCCGGCGTGATGCGGGACGTCTATCCGGGCTTTCTTCAGCTCAACGGCTTCATCAGCATGAATTTCGACCGCCACATGGACGCCCACAAGAACCTGTTCCGGAATCTGGTGAAGGGCGATGGCGATTTGGTGGACAAGCACCGCGACTTCTATGACGAATATCTGGCGGTGATGGATCTTTCCGCGGAATATTACCTGCAAACCGTCGATACGGTTTTCATCAAGCACGCTTTGCCCAAGGGAGAAATGACCCATCGCGGCAAGCCGGTCGATCCCGCAAAGATCCGGCGCGTCGCTTTGATGACGGTGGAAGGCGAAAATGACGATATTTCGGGATTGGGCCAGACCGAAGCAACGCATGAATTGTGCCGTTCGATCCCCAATCATCGCCGTGTGCACTATGTGCAGAAGGGCGTCGGGCATTATGGCGTCTTCAACGGCTCGCGCTTCAAGTCGGAAATCGTGCCGCGCATCTGCGATTTCATGATCTCGGCGACAACCGCCAAGCCCTCGCTCGCTTCTGCGGCGGAGTGATCGCGCCTTTACAAGCAAGACAGCGCGCATCGAAACCGGAAGGCGCGATTTGTGCGGGGGCCTCGCTTATGGGCGGTCACGGGCTACCCCTGAATAGCCCCGGAAAACGCGGTTTCCCGGCCCGTTAAAAAAGTGAATTATCATTCGCTTTTTATGGGCATTGGCTGGGATATTTTAAGCCTTTATTTTTTTGTTCCGACCCCATCCTATAGGGCCTCCCCGAGCGCGGCCCCCTGTATATTGGGCAAATGATTTGTTTTTGCGCCGAGCGATTTCCCTGGCGGCGGATATGGCAGAATCCGGGCGAATTCTCGATCCCCGGAATCATGGACATGGCTACTCGCGCGCTTCTGTATCGGCGGCCTTATGAACCTTCTCGCCTGCTGATCAAGCACGGCTCGCAAATCTATTCGGTCCGGCTGCGCCGTCATCGGCGCGCCAGGCGCTACACTTTGCGCATTCACCCCAGCGATCGCGAAGCGATCCTGACCATGCCTCCGCGCGGCACCATCGCCGACGCCAAGGATTTCGCGCAACGCCATGGCGGCTGGATCGCCGCGCGGCTGGGCCGTTTACCCAAGGCGGCGCCGTTTCTGCCGGGCACCGTGATCCCGTTGCGCGGCGTGGCGCACCGAATCGTGCATCGGTCCGGCGAACGCGGCACGGTCTGGACCGAAATCCGCGACAGCGGCGAGCGCATTCTTTGCGTCGCGGGGGGCGCCGAACACACCGAGCGGCGGGTGCATGATTATTTGAAGCGCGAGGCGCGCAAGGATCTGCACAAGACGTCGATCTTTTACGCCCAGACGCTCGGCGTGAAGGTTCGGCGCATTTCCATTCGCGACCAATCGAGCCGCTGGGGCTCCTGCACCTCGGCGGGATCGCTGTCGTTTTCCTGGCGGCTGATCCTCGCGCCGCCTTACGTCTTGGATTATCTCGCCGCCCATGAGGTGGCCCATCTCGTCGAAATGAACCATTCGGCGCGATTCTGGAGGGTGGTCGCGAAAGCGTGCCACCATGCCGAGCGGGCCAAGACCTGGCTCGACACCCATGGAAACGACCTGCATCGCTACGGCATTCAGGACTGAGCGGCGTTAACTGTCGAGCCGGAAATCGAACATCGCCACGCCGATGCCTGACCATGATGGGGACGGCGCAGCTATGCGCTTTTAGTCCACGCGCGAATTGCGTATGGATGTTGTCAGCCGGAATATGGCGTTGGATAAGGCGAATATGCTTGGCCTGACAGCTTTTGGCAGAACCGCGACGGCCGCTTTTCTTTTTTTACAAATGGCGGCAACCCTTGCCCACGCCGACACCATGGAGGCGGCGCTTCTGCGCGCCTATCAGAATAACCCCCAGCTCAATGGACAGCGCGCCTCGGTACGCGCCACCGACGAAGCCGTGCCGCAGGCCTTGTCGGGGTACCGTCCCAAGGCGAGCGCGACGCTGAGCGGCGGCGGTCAATTCATCGACCAGCTCGCCCATGGCAATCTCGGCAAGAAGATCGAGCAAGGAGACCAGGGACCGCACGCCGCCGGCCTCACGGTGACGCAGACCCTTTTCAATGGCAACCAGACCGCGAACCGAGCCCGCTCCGCGGAGAGCAAAGTGTTCGGCGCGCGCGAGGGCTTACGGCTGATGGAACAGACGGTGCTGTTGTCCGCCGCCACCATCTATATGGACTATTTGCGCGATGCCGCGATCCTGGAGGTCCAGCGCAGCAATACGAGGGTTCTCGAACTCACGCTGAAGCAGACCCTCGACCGCCACAGCGCGGGACTGGTCACCGCGACCGACGTCGCCCAATCGCAGGCGCAGCTCGCCGCAGGCAAAAGCCAGGAATTGGCGGCGGAATCCACCTTGACGACCACGCGCGCGAATTTTCGCCGCATCATCGGCAATGAGCCGGTAAACCTTGCCCCCGCATCTCCGGTGGACCGCTATCTGCCCAATACGCTCGGCGAAGCCATCGCCATCGCCCTCGTGGAAAATCCCAACGTGACCTCGGCGATGTATGGCATCGATGTCAATTTTCTGACCGTGAAAATCAATGAAGGCGCGTTGCTGCCGACCCTCACCTTGCAGGCCAATGTTCAGAAGACCTGGCAGCAGACCATTACGCAAATCAATCAATTCACCGCCGCGGCCGCCGCCCAGGTCACGGTGCCGGTCTATCAGGGCGGGGCGGAATATTCGCTGATCCGCCAATCCAAGGAAAATTTAGAGCAGCAGCGTCTCACGATGGAGCAGGCCCGCGACCAGGCGAGAGCCGATCTGGTGACGGCCTGGGGCCAGTTATTGGCGGGCAAAGCCCAGGTCACGGCCGCGCAGTCGCAGGTCGAAGCGTCGGAAGTAGCGTTCCTCGGCACGCGCAAGGAAGCCACCGTCGGCCAGCGCACCGTCATCGATATTCTGAACGCGCAACAAACGCTGGTGAATGCCCGCGTCGCGCTGGTGACCGCACAACATGACCGCGTGGTCGCTTCTTATGCCGTTCTCAATGCGATCGGGCGCCTATCGCCGCAAATACTTCATCTGGCGAGCCCCATTTACGACCCCAGCGTTCACTATCAGCAGGTGCGCGACAATTGGGGCGGCGTGCGCACGCCGGATGGGCGCTGATATCGACAGTGCCGGTGACGGGAATCATCCGTTTGGCGAAACGAATCACCGCCCGAACAGCCGATCCATCAGCCAGCCATCCAAGCCATTCGCGGCCTCAGGCCGCACCGAGGCCCGCGTCGGCGCCGGCCGCGGCGCGGCGGAAGGGAACGGGTTGAGCGCCGTGTTGGCGGCGTTCGGAGAGGAGAGGACTTGCGCGATATTTGCAAGTAACCCGCCCGGTTGTTGCGATGCGGGTAGTGGCACGGCCGGCACACCTTGATGGGCGGCTTTCATGAAGCGGGTCCAGATTTCCACCGGCAAGCCGCCGCCAGTCGCCTTCTTGGTCGGCGAATTGTCGTCATTGCCGAGCCACACACCCGTGACGAGATTGGCCGTGTAACCGATAAACCAGGCGTCGCGAAAATCCTGGCTGGTGCCGGTCTTGCCGGCGTCCATCCAGCCCGGCAATTCGGCCTTATGCGCCGTGCCGGAGAGCAGCGTCTCCTGCATCATCATATTCATCATCGCGACATTGCGCGGATCGATCACCGCGCCCAATTGGTCGGCCGGCCGCTGGTACAAAACCTTGCCTTCAAGGTTGCGGATTTTGGTCACCACATGCGGCGAGACGCCAAACCCGCCATTAGCGAACGGCGCATAGGCGCCGACCAATTCGACCATCGAGACTTCTGATGTGCCGAGCGCGATCGAGGCGTTGGGCTCAAGCTTCGATGAAATGCCGAGCCGATGGGCGGTGCGCACCACATTTTTCGGCCCGACTTCGAGCCCGAGCCGCACCGCGACCGTGTTGAGCGACATCGCGAGCGCCTGCGTCAAACTCACCGCGCCGAAATATTCGCGGCTGTAATTTTCGGGCTTCCAGCCCTTGACGTCGAGCGGCGCGTCCTGGCGGATCGTCTCCGGCGTCAGGCCCGCCTCGATCGCGGTCAGATAGACGAACGGTTTGAAGGCCGAGCCGGGCTGGCGCTTCGCCGTCACCGCGCGGTTATATTGGCTCTCAGTATAGTTGCGCCCCCCCACCATGGCGCGCACCGCGCCGTCGGGCGACATCGCCACCAGCGCGCCCTGGCTGACATTGAATTTCACGCTTTTGGCCGCGAGCTCGTCGATCACCGCGGCTTCCGCGACCGCTTGCAATTTCGGATCGATCGAGGTTTCCACCACCACGCTCTGGTCGATCTGGCCGACGAGATCGTCGAGCACTTCACCGATCCAATCCGCCACATAATTCACGGTGCCGGCGCCAACCGGCTTCACATGATAGGAGGGATGGCCGATCGAGGCTTGCGCCTGCGCCTCAGAGATGAATTTCGCCTCCGCCATGGCGGCAAGAACGATTTGCGCCCGCTGCTCGGCACCTTCCGGGTTTCGATTGGGCGCAAGACGCGACGGCGATTTGACAAGACCCGCCAGCATCGCGGCTTCCGCCACCGTCACATTCCGGGCGGATTTGCCGAAATAGCGTTGGGCGGCGGCCTCGACGCCATAGGCGCCGGAGCCGAAATAGACGCGGTTGAGGTAAAGTTCGAGAATTTCGTCCTTGGAATGCTTGCGCTCCAGCCACAACGCCAGTTCGGCTTCCTGCAATTTGCGCTGGAACGTGCGCTCCTGGGTGAGGAACAAATTCTTGGCCAATTGCTGGGTGAGCGTGGAGCCGCCCTGTGACACGCCGCGATGCAGGAGGTTGGTCACCGCCGCGCGCGCGACGCCGATCGGATCGATGCCGAAATGCGAGTAGAAACGACGATCCTCGATCGCGATGAAAGCCTTCGGCAGATAGAGCGGCAGATCTTTCAGCGCGACATTGGCGCCAGGCATCTCGCCGCGAATGGCAAGGACGCTGCCGTCGGCGCCCGTGATTTGAATCGTCGGCGGCCGTTTGGGAATTTCGAGCGACTGAATCGCCGGCAGATGCGCGCCGACCCAGACGACAACCCCTATTGCCGCGATGATGCCCCAAAGGCCGAGCACCGTGCCCCAATAAAACAAGCGAAACAGGCCACCACGCGCGCGGCCTTGCGCCTTTCGCTTGGCCTTTGCCCGGCCGCCACGCGGCTTGCGTTCGCGCGGCGCATCACCATCATCGCTGTCGGTCACGTTACGCTTGGCAGCGGACTTCTTCGGCTTTTCGTCATTAGCGCGCGGGATGCGATCATCGGCCGTAAGGCGCAATTCGGAGAGCGCCGCGCCAAGACCAAACAGCGGCTCTTGTCGCCCACCGCCTTTTTTCCGTCCCCACGCCATCCGCTCAACGCCCACACACGCCACACACTCGCGCACCCCGCGCGAGAAAATAGCGATGCGGGTTTAAGGTCGTCTTAAGCGATGGTTAATCGGAGGCGAAAGACGCCCTCATAAATCGCCCGACAGAAAAGGCGTTCAGATACGCTTAACCCTACCGCGGGCGAAGAATACGTAAGGCTTTCGCCAATGACACCCGGCTTCAGCCCGCCGCGCCGGTATCCTCAAGAATAGGCCCGAACAGCTCCCAGCGCTCGCCGTTGAACTTCATCATCTGTAATTGCTTGTTGACGCGATAATCGTTCGGCGAGGTATTGCCGACGATTCCGGGCAGCGCGAGATCGAGCTGAACGTTCTTAAGATGGGTCGCCTGTTTGAGCACATTGTCGCGGGTAAGATCGTCGCCGCATTGCTGCAACACATAGACCATCAATTGCGCCGTGGTGAAGCCATAGACGTTGAAGGTCGAATTCTTGTCGCCTTCCGGGTAATACTTCGCCATGAAGTCGAAATATTTCTTCATGCCGGGATCGTCTTTCCAGGCGGGATCGAGCGGATCCTTGCCGTAATTGACGCTGATCACGCCCTTGGAAGCCTCAAGGCCCGCCGGTTGCATGACGGCGCCGACCGAGGTGGCATTGATGTCGAGAATATGCACCGGCTTCCAGCCAAGCTCGGCATTTTTCTTGATGGTTTGCGCCGCGAATTTCGGCGTCGAGGCGCTGAAGAGCACATCGGCGCCCGCGGATTTCAATTTCAGAATTTGGGAATCCACGGTCGGGTCGGAAATCTCATAGGAGGCTTCCGCCACGATCATCGAAGCCGCTCTGTCGCCAAGGCCCGCTTTGATTCCGTTCAGGTAATCCCGCCCGAGATCGTCGTTCTGGTAGAGCACGCCGACCTTGGCGTTGGGATATTGCTTGAGGATGTATTGGCCGTAGATGCGCCCCTCGACGAAATAGTTCGGGTTAAAGCCGAGCGTCCAAGGGAAATTCTTCGGATCGGTGAATTTGGAGGCGCCGGTCGCGGCGAATAATTGCGGAACCTTCTTGGCGTTGAGATATTTCTGGACCGCCGCGTTGGAAGGCGTGCCGATGATCTGGAAAGTCGACAGCACCTCATCGCTCTCGACCAGTTTGCGCACCTGTTCGACCGCTTTCGGCGGACTATACGCATCGTCATACTGGATCAAATTGATCTTGCGGCCGTTCACCCCACCCTGATCGTTGATCATGTTGAAATAGGCGGCTTGGGTCTTGCCGATCGTGGCATAGGCCGAGGCCGGCCCTGAGAACGGCACGGTCTGGCCGATCTTGATTTCGGTGTCGGTGGCGCCGGTATCGTATTTGCTTTGCGCGTGGAGCGGCGGCGCAAACAGCACGGGCGCAAACATTGCCGCGGTGACGAAACGAAAAAGGCCGTTCTTCATGTCGCTGCCTCACCTGTTTATTGGACCGATAAACCTCTCAGCGAATACCCAAACTAACCAAGATGAAGACCGATCGTGCCGTGGGCGACCGGCAAAAACGCTTAGACCAGTTAAGCCAGCCAGAGTAAAATCAGCGCGAGCGCGGCCGGTGCCGCTTGAATGAACAGAATTTTGCGGCTGACGGTTGCCGCGCCATAGAGGCCGGCAATGATCACGCAGACCAAGAAGAAGATTTTAATCTGAAAAGCGAAGGCCGGATTGGGCTGCACCAGCCCCCAAACCAGCCCCGCGGCGAGAAAGCCGTTATAAAGTCCCTGATTGGCGGCAAGCGCCGCCGAGTCGGCGGCCTTTTCCGGCGTGTTGCCAAAGGTCTTCAGGCCGAACGGCTTGGTCCAGAGAAACATCTCCAGCGTGAGAAAATAAACATGCAGCACGGCGACCAGCGCCACTAATATATTGGCAATCGCGTTCATGTGGTTTTTCCCTGATGATGCGCCGATCGTCGCGACGATCCGTAACGAGGTGATAAAGATGACAGGTTATATCGATCCCACCAAGGAAGTTTTCGCTCAATTTCGCGGGAATGATCGCCCCGGCCCGATCCACATGCTCAATCTGGTCCGTTTGCGGCCACACGCCGCCTACCCGGACGGGCGATCGGCCACGGGGGCTGAGGCCTATGCGGCCTATGGCAGGGAGAGCGGGCCGGTGTTCACGCGCGTCGGCGGCAAGGTGGCGTGGCAAGGCCGTTTCGAACTGATGCTGATCGGCCCCACGGAGGAACACTGGCACCATTGCTTCATCGCCGAATATCCCGGCGTCGCCGCCTTTGTCGAGATGATCCGCGATCCCGTTTACCGCGAGGCCGTGAAACACCGCCAGGCGGCGGTGGAAGATTCCCGGCTGATCCGGTTGAAGCCGATGCCGGCGGGCAAGACTTTTGGCGAGATTCCGGAATGACGAAAATCCTGGTGTCCCCGACACGGCGCGGCGCGGCATAAAATGACGCGACGCCGAGCCGGGATCCACAGGAAGCCGCGAGACAGATAAGCGGCGCGCTGCGCTGCGTCCGGAGAACACTAGTGGAGTAGATTTGACATTCGCTCCCCGTGACCGCGAATTCAATAAGCGAATGTCAAATCTAAAACTCCACTAGTGTTGCGGTTCAGAAGTTCTAAACGTGGCTCCGAAAAATACTACGAACTTCGGAATCGGGACACTAGAAACCTATATTTGCTAGTGGTCCTTTGATTCTAACATTTGCAAAAGTGGCCGCCGAGAACGGATGCAAATGTTAGAATCGGATCACTAGGCCGTCATCATGCTCTACGCCGCCACTTGCTCGCTCGCGAGCAAATGCAACAGCGCGCTTTTGATCGCCGCCTGCCGCGTCGGCGCCGTGATCTGCGCGCCCAACAAATCGGTGACATAGAACACGTCGCGGGCGCGTTCGCCGAAGGTGGCGACATGGGCGGAGGCGATGTTGAGGTTGAGTTTCGAGATCGCGGTCGTCAATTCGTACAACAAGCCCGGCCGGTCGAGACCGGAAACCTCGATCACGGTGTAACGATCCGACCATTGATTGTTGACGCTCACTTCCGGCTCGACCACGAAAGGCCGCGCCTTGCCGCGGCTGGCCGCCCGCCGCGCCACCACTTCGGGCAGACGGAGCTTGCCTTCCAGCACCTGCTCGATCATCTCGCCGATCCGCGTGGCGCGCCGCCCTTCATCCTCGTCGCGATCATATTCGCGGGTGATCGCGATGGTGTCGAGCGCGCGTCCGTCGGTGGTGGTGTAGATTTGCGCATCCACGATATTGGCGCCGGCCGAGGCACAGGCGCCGGCGATGATCGACAGCAGCCAGGGATGATCGACCGCCAGGATCGTGAGTTCGGTGACGCCGCGCGCTTCGTCGAAGCCGACATTGATCGCCAGCCTGTCGCCGGCCTGCTCGCGGGCATGCAGAAAGCGCGCGTGGCGGATCTTGCGCTGGAGGTCGACCTTGAGCCAATAGGCCGGATAGTGACGCTGTATATAGGCATTGACTTCTGTCTCCGGCCATTCGGTGAAGGCCGATCGGAATTCCGCCTGCGCCATCGCGATACGCTGGCCGCGATTGACTTCGGAGAACCCTCCGGTCAGCACCGGCTCGGTTTCGTAATAGAGCGTGCGCAACAATTGCGCCTTCCAGCCGTTCCAGACGCCGGGACCGACGCCCCTGATGTCGGCGGTGGTCAAGATCGTCAAAAGCTTCATCTGCTCGACCGATTGCACCACGGCCGCGAAATTTTCGATGGTCTTGCGATCGGACAGGTCGCGGGATTGGGCGACCGTGGACATGGTCAGATGCTCTTCGATCAGCCAGGCCACGAGTTCGGTATCGGCCGTGCTGAAACCGAGCCGTGGGCACAGCCGACGGGCGACCTTGGCGCCGGCGATCGAATGGTCCTCGGGCCGTCCCTTGGCGATGTCATGCAGTAATGTCGCGATATAGAGCACGGCGCGATGTTCGGGGCGGATTTTACGCATCAAATCGCTCGCCACCACGAATTCCTCGCTGCCGCCGCGCTCGATCTCCTGAAGGTAGCCGATGCAGCGCAACAGATGTTCGTCCACCGTATAGTGGTGGTACATGTTGAACTGCATCATCGACACGATCTTGCCGAAGGCGCGGATAAATTGGCCGAGCACACCGGTTTCGTTCATGCGGCGCAATACGATCTCGGCGTCGTTCGCGGTCAGGATTTCCATGAACAGCCGGTTGGCCTCGGGGTCGGCGCGCAATTGCGCATCGATCAGTTTCAGCGAACGGGTGACGGTGCGCATCGCATCGGGATGGAAGGCCAGATTGTTTTTCTGCGCCAGACGGAAAATCCGAATCAGATTGACCGGATCTTGCCTGAACACATCGGGCGCGGAGAGATTGATGCGGTTATTGTCGGCGATGAAATCGTCGCTCTCAGGCACCCGCCGCCGGTTCGTGCTCGGCCGAAACCGCGCCATCATGCGGCTGAGCACCGGTACCGGCTTGGCCTGCTCGTTTTCCAGCTTGGCGCATAGGATCGCGGTGAGATCGCCGACTTCCTTGGCGACCAGGAAATAGTGCTTCATGAAGCGCTCAACATCCTGCAAGCCGGGATGGGACGTATAACCGAGCCGCACCGCGATCTCCCGTTGCATGTCGAAGGACAGGCGCTCTTCGGGGCGGGTGGCAAAGAAATGCAAATTGCAGCGAACCGACCATAAAAAATCGGCGCAGCGGCGGAAGGTGCGGTACTCCTGCGCGTCGAAGACGCCGCGATCGAGCAATTCGTCGGTCTCGCGCACGCGATAAACATATTTCGCGATCCAGAACAGCGTGTGCAAATCGCGAAGTCCGCCCTTGCCGTCCTTCACATTGGGTTCGACCAGATAGCGCGATTGTCCGGCGCGGCGATGCCGCTCCTCGCGCTCGGCGAGCTTGGCGGTGACGAATTCGGTAGCGGTGCCCTGCACCACTTCCTTGTCGAAGCGTGCGACCAGTTCATCGTAAAGCGGCCGGTCTCCGGCGAGAAAACGCGTCTCCAGGACCGCGGTACGGATCGTCATGTCGCCGCGCGCCTGGCGGATCGATTCATCGACCGAGCGCGTCGCATGGCCGACCTTCAACCCCATGTCCCACAGGCAATACAGCACGGCTTCGGCGACCTGTTCGCCCCAGGCGGTCTGCTTGTAGGGAAGGATGAACAACAGATCGATATCGGATTCCGGCGCCATCAAGCCACGGCCGTAACCGCCGGTGGCGACCACCGCCATGCGCTCGGCCCCTGAGGGAATCGGCGAGCGGTAGAGATGGCGGGTTGCGGCATCGAAGATGATGCGGATGATTTCGTCCTGGACGAAACACAGCCGTTCGGCGCAACGCCGCCCATGCCGGTCCTTCAAGAGAACGGCTTGCGCCGTCTCGCGCGCGGCGAACATTTCGGCTTTCAAAAGCCTGGCGATGGCGGCGCGAAACACATCTTCATGCCCACCATGCTCGGCCGCGAGCGCATCGACCGCCGCCATCATTCTTGGCGGATCGAACCGATCGTCGGCCTCGGACCGGGCCTGGGTCACAGCGCTATCCATCCCCTATTCCGATAATGGAGGTGGCGAAGCCTGTCACGACACATCGCATGATGGCAGCCAAATCATCCTGCATTTCCCGCATTTTAAGTAACGGCCTTCTTTATTTGGAGGCAACCACAATGGATTTCTTCTTTGCCATTGACGTCTCCATTAACTCCTTGAAAGAGAATAGGGTTTCCTTCGAAAAGGAGAGTTTAAAACCATGGCTAGTGCCCACTTTCCGAAGTTCGTGTTACGTCGCCGCACCTTCTTTCGCGAACTACGGAAAGTCATGGGCACTAGCAAACTTATTAATTCTAGTGCCGCTTTTCTATTTGAAGTTCAGGAAGCGAATTCGCCGCTTGTGGTGCAGGAACTTCAAATAGGCGGCACTAGCATTGCACGGCGCGTCTTTGCCGCAGCGATCGCCCTCGCCGCGCTCTTTCCCCACGGCGCGCGGGCGGCCGAATCTCTGAAAGAGATTCGCATGGATTGGGCGACATACAACCCGGTGTCGCTGATCCTCAAACAAAAGGGAATGCTGGAAAAGGAATTCGCTCACGATGGCATCCGCATCGTCTGGGTGCAGTCGGCGGGTTCCAACAAGGCGCTCGAATTTCTCAACGCCGGCGCGATCGATTTCGGCTCGACCGCGGGCTCCGCGGCGCTGGTCGCCCGAATCAACGGCAATCCGATCAAATCGATCTATGTGTTTTCGCGCCCCGAATGGACGGCGCTGGTGACCACGAAAGATTCCAAGATCGCAAGTGTCGCCGATCTCAAAGGCAAACGCGTCGCGGTAACCCGCGGCACCGACCCGCATATTTTCCTGGTTCGCGCGCTGCTCGACGCTGGATTGAGCGAAAAAGACATCACGCCGGTGTTGTTGCAACACGCCGACGGCAAGACCGCGCTGATCCGGGGCGATGTCGATGCCTGGGCCGGCCTCGACCCGATGATGGCGCAGGCGGAGATCGAAGACGGCGCGAGGCTGTTTTTTCGTAAAGCGGACGCCAACACCTGGGGCATTCTCAATGTGCGCGAGCAATTCTTGAAGGATTATCCGCAAGCCACGCAGCGCGTGCTCGCGGCTTACGAGGAGGCGCGCAAATATGCACTCGCCAATGCCGATGAGCTGACAAAATCCCTCGTGATCGCCACCAAATTGCCTGATGTCGTCGCCGACAGACAGCTCAAGGAGCGCACCGAACTGACCCATAGCCGGATCGGCGCGCCGCAACGCCAGTCCATGCTGGCCGCCGGCCTCGCCTTGCAACAAGCGGGCGTGATCGACGCCAAGGCCGACGTCAAAGCCGCGCTCGACGCGCTGATCGACGACAGCGTTCCGCTGCCGGCGAATTAGCGGCGGTCGTCCCGGACAAGCCAGCGCCTTCGCGGGGGACGACGAATGGATAGAGCGCGCGCATCACTACCTTGCAATCTCGCGTCAGACACGGTTTTGCTATCGCCATGACGATTGAGACCGTTACGGCAAAACCGGACATCTCGACGAACGAGGCGCCCAGCTCACGCCTTGGCCGCTACGCGCGGCCGCTGCTGGGGCTCGTGCTGCCGCTCGGCGTCGCGCTGGCTTGGGAAATCATCGTCTGGCGCGGCCTCTCCAGCGGACGCTTGATGCCGCCGCCATCGCGGATTTTCGCCACCCTCACTGAGTTGGCCGCGAGCGGCGAATTGACGACCCACACGGCCGCGACGCTGATCCGCGTCATGAGCGGATTTGGCTTCGGCGTGATCGCCGGCACCCTTCTTGGCGCCATCTCCGGCTATTGGGGATGGGCGCGGCGCCTGCTCGATCCCACCATTCAGGCGTTGCGCGCGATTCCCTCGCTCGCCTGGGTGCCGCTGTTCATCCTGTGGCTCGGCATTTTCGAAACCTCGAAAATCGCCCTGATCGCCATCGGCGTGTTCTTCCCGGTCTATCTCGGCGTGATGGGCGCGATCCTGTCGGTGGACCGCAAGATCGTCGAGGTCGGCCGCATTTTCCGTCTGTCGGGGCCTGCCATGATTCGCCGCATCCTGTTGCCGGCGGTGTTGCCTGCTTATGTGGTGGCGCTGCGCGTCGGCCTCGGCTTGGGGTGGATGTTTGTGGTCGCGGCTGAGCTGATCGGCGCCTCCGAAGGGCTCGGCTATCTCCTGCTCGATGGGCAACAGCTCGGCAAGCCCGCGCAAATTCTCGCCGCGATCGTGGTCTTCGCCATTCTCGGCAAGACGACCGACCGGCTGATCGAAATCGCCTTCGCCCCCTTGTTGCGCTGGCAGGACACCTTCGCACAACAAAGCGGAGCGGCGTGATGCTGGTGATCGAGGCGCTCGGCAAAACCTATCCGAACGGCGTTCACGCGCTGGAGCGGTTTTCCGCGACCATCCAACTTGGCGAGATCCTCGCCATCATCGGCGGTTCCGGCTGCGGAAAATCCACGCTCTTGCGCGCGGTCGCGGGCCTCGATCCCGCGACCTCCGGCACTGTCACACTCGACGGTATCTCGATTGCGGCGCCGCACGCGAAAATCGGCATCATTTTTCAGGAGCCGCGGCTGTTGCCCTGGCTCAGCGTCGCCGACAATATCGGTTTTGGCCTTAGCGATTTATCCGCCGAACTCAGAAATGAGCGGATCGAACGCGCGCTCAATAAAGTCGGCCTGACCGAGAAGGCCAAGGCCTGGCCGCGCGAATTGTCAGGCGGGCAGGCGCAACGCGTGGCGATTGCCCGCGCTTTGGTACCGCAGCCCGAAGTGCTCCTGCTTGACGAGCCGTTCTCGGCGCTCGACGCCTTCACCAGGCGCGATTTGCAAGACCATCTCCTGGACCTCTGGGCGGACAGTAGTGCCGCTTCTCGATCTGAAGTCCCTGAA
Source organism: Bradyrhizobium sp. (assembly GCA_035295025.1). Classification (GTDB taxonomy): domain Bacteria; phylum Pseudomonadota; class Alphaproteobacteria; order Rhizobiales; family Xanthobacteraceae; genus Bradyrhizobium. The sequence goes on along the minus strand of DATGJS010000076.1, from coordinate 1,586 downwards.
ACAAGTTCGCAGCGCGCTCCGCAGGGACTTCAGATCGGCGGCGCCAGGCCGACGCTCGTGCTTGTCACCCATGATGTCGATGAAGCCGTGGTGCTCGCCGACCGCGTCATCGTGATGCGGCCGCGGCCGGGCCGGTTGTTCGAAGAAATTCGAATCAATTTGGGCCGCCCGCGCGATCGCGCCTCGCCGCATTTCGACAATTTCAAGCGCCGTGTCTTGAGCGCGCTCGATCGCTCGCTTGACCGCGATGTGCCGGACAGCGACGCGAAATCAAGCACGGGCGAAGCGTTGTGGTGGTGACATCGGCGCGCCAACCCGTTACATCCGACACGCACCAAACTTCGGGAGAAGACAATGGACGCCGCTGAACTCCGCGCCACGCAGGCCCCGATCAAGGAAAAATACAAGACCGATCCAAAAGCCGCTTTCATCACCTTGAAGGCCAAAGGCTCGATCGACCAGGAAGGCATCGCCTGCAAGGTCGAGACCGGCCGCGCGCTGGCGGTGGCGGGTTTGCATCCGGCAACCGGCGGCTCCGGACTCGAATTATGTTCCGGCGACATGCTGCTGGAGGCGCTCGTCGCCTGCGCCGGCGTCACCTTGAAATCGGTCGCGACCGCCATCGAAATTCCGCTGACATCGGGCCATGTCAGCGCCGAGGGCGATTTGGATTTTCGCGGCACGCTCGGGGTGGACAAGGAGGCGCCGGTGGGTTTCGCCGAAATTCGCCTGCGCTTCGATGTGGATACGCAAGCGCCGCAAGACAGGCTCGATCTCTTGCTCAAACTCACCGAGCGTTATTGCGTGGTTTATCAAACCATCAAGCAAGGGCCGAAAGTTTCGGTGACGATGAACAGGGTGTAGCCAACAACAGGTGTCGTCCCCCGACCTCTCTTTCATTCTCTTACTTGCGCTGCGCATGGCGGTGGCCGCCGCCTTCGTGGTCACGGCCTCGTTCATCACCGAGCGCTCGGGACCGGTGATCGGCGCGCTGATCGCGACCTTGCCGATTTCGGCCGGGCCTTCCTATGTCTTTCTGGCGCTTGATCACGACGCGGCCTTCATCGCGCAAAGCACGCTGGCAAGCCTGCCCATCAACGCGGCAACCATGTTTCTCGGACTGACCTATGTGGTGCTCGCCCAGCGCCGGACCATCGCGGTCAGCGCCGGCGGCGCGATGGTCGTGTGGATGGCGATCGCGGCCCTCGAACGGTTGGTGCCATGGTCGCTCGCCGGCGGTTTGATCGCTAACGCGATCGCCTTTGCGATCTGCCTGCCGTTGTTGAAACGCTTTCAGCACGTTCGGATGCCGCTGATCACGCGCCGCTGGTACGACATTCCCTTGCGCGCCAGCATGGTCGCGACGCTGGTTGCGATTGTCGTCACGCTATCAGGTTGGGTCGGCCCCAATGTCAGCGGTACGATCGCGCTGTTTCCGGTGGTGCTGACCAGCATGATGCTGGTTCTCCATCCGCGCATCGGCGGGCCGGCAACGGCCGCCGTCATCGCCAATGGCGGCTGGGGCCTGATGGGGTTTGGTGTCGCGGTCGCGGTGTTGCATGTGACCGTGGAGCCCTTCGGCTCGG
>DATGJS010000075.1:0-5874 GCA_035295025.1 Bradyrhizobium sp. | reverse complement strand
AAATTGAAGCGCTGGACGGTGGTCCGGGGTGAACACCAGAAAACGGCCTGAAGAATTCGATCCGGTGTCCCCACCGGATTGAGAGATTTTCAAGCGCGACTTTGCGCAAGCTAGATGAGAGGACGAGGTGCATCAATGATTCAGATGCAGACCAACCTCGACGTGGCCGATAATTCAGGCGCACGCCGTGTCATGTGTATCAAGGTGCTTGGAGGCTCCAAGCGCCGCTATGCCACCGTGGGCGACATTATCGTGGTGTCGATCAAGGAGGCGATCCCGCGCGGCAAGGTGAAGAAGGGCGACGTGATGAAGGCCGTGGTGGTGCGGGTCCGCAAGGACATTCGCCGCCCGGACGGATCCGTCATCCGTTTCGACCGCAACGCCGCCGTCTTGATCAACAACCAGGCGGAGCCGGTGGGAACGCGTATTTTCGGGCCGGTGCCGCGCGAGCTGCGCGCCAAGAACCACATGAAGATCATTTCGCTCGCCCCGGAGGTGCTGTGATGGCTGCCAAAATCCGGAAAGGTGACAAGGTCATCGTGTTGTCGGGCCGCGACAAGGGCCGTACCGGCGAGGTGTTCGAGGTGCGCCCGGACGAGAGCAAGGCGCTCGTGCGCGGCATCAATCTGGTCAAGCGTCACCAGAAGCAGACGCAAGCCCAGGAGGGCGGCATCATCTCGAAAGAGGCGCCGATCCATTTGTCCAACATCGCAATCGTCGGCAAGGACGGCAAACCGACCCGCGTAGGTTTCAAGATTCAGGCGGATGGCACGAAAGTACGCATCGCCAAACGCTCGGGAGCAGAGATCGATGGCTGAGACCGCATACATCCCGCGCCTGCGCGCGGAATATGACAAGAGCATTCGCGGCAAGCTGACCGAACAATTCGGCTACGCCAATATCATGCAGGTGCCGCGCCTCGATAAGGTCGTGCTCAATATGGGCGTCGGCGAGGCCGTCAACGACCGCAAGAAGGCCGAGCTCGCCGCGACCGACCTGTCGCTGATCGCCGGTCAAAAGGCGGTCGTGACCTATTCGCGTATCGCGATCTCGACCTTCAAGCTGCGCGAAAACCAGCCGATCGGCTGCAAGGTCACGCTGCGCAAGGCCAAGATGTACGAATTCATCGATCGCCTCGTTACCGTCGCGTTGCCTCGCGTTCGCGACTTCCGGGGCCTCAATCCGAAGAGCTTTGACGGCCGCGGCAATTATTCGCTCGGCATCAAGGAGCACATCATTTTCCCCGAAATCGACTTCGACAAAATGGGCGAGACGTGGGGCATGGACATCACGGTGTGCACCACCGCGGCGACCGACGACGAAGCAAGGGCATTGCTGAGCGCATTCAATTTCCCGTTCCGGCAGTGAGACGCTTTTAGAACAAGCCTCTCAAACGCGGAACCGCAAGGAGCCAAGCATGGCAAAGAAGAGTTCGATCGAGAAGAACAACCGGCGCAGGCGGATGGCGAAGAACGCCGCTCCCCAGCGCGCGAAGCTGAAGGCCATTATCGCCGACAAGACCAAGCCGATGGAAGAGCGGTTCGCGGCAACGCTGAAATTGGCCGAAATGCCGCGTAATTCGTCGCCGACCCGCATCCGCAACCGTTGCGAGCTGACCGGGCGTCCGCGCTCGAACTATCGCAAGAACAAGCTTTCCCGTATCGCGCTGCGCGAGCTTGGCTCCAAGGGGCTGATTCCCGGCCTCGTGAAGTCGAGCTGGTAAGGAGGGGCGGGCATGTCGACACACGATCCGATCAGCGATCTCATCACCCGTATCCGCAACGCGCAGATGCGCTCCAAGCCGAAGGTCTCGACTCCGGGTTCGAAGATGCGCGCCAGCGTACTCGATGTGCTCAAGTCGGAAGGCTATATCCGCGGCTATGCCAGCGTGGAGCATGCCTCGGGGCGCAGCGAGCTTGAGATCGAACTGAAATATTTCGACGGCGAACCGGTGATCCGCGAGATCGAACGGGTGTCCAAGCCGGGGCGGCGGGTCTATGCCTCGGTGAAGAACCTGCCGCGGGTGAATAACGGGCTCGGTATTTCCGTATTATCGACGCCGAAGGGAATCATGGCCGATCACGACGCGCGCGACGCCAATGTGGGCGGCGAAATTCTCTTCACGGTGTTTTAAGGAGCACGCCATGTCACGTATCGGCAAGCGGCCTGTGACGATCCCTTCCGGCGTTACCGCGACCGTCGAGGGACAAACAGTGAAGATGAAGGGGCCGAAGGGCCAGCTTTCTTTCGTCGTTCACGACGACGTCGAGGTGAAGTTCGAAAACGGCGCGGTCAAGGTCGCCCCGCGCGCCAAGACCAATCGCGCCCAGGCGATGTACGGCACCGCGCGCGCGCAGGTGGCCAATCTGGTCGCCGGCGTCACCAAGGGATTTGAGAAGAAGCTCGAGATCAACGGTGTCGGTTACCGCGCCGCCTTGCAGGGCAAGAACCTGCAGCTCGCGCTCGGTTACAGCCACGACGTGGTTTATGCGATCCCGGAAGGCATCGCGATCACGGTGCCGAAGCCGACCGAGATCGTCATCGTCGGTAACGACAGCCAGCGCGTCGGCCAGGTCGCGGCCGAGATTCGCAGCTATCGCCCGCCGGAGCCCTATAAGGGCAAGGGCGTGAAATATGTCGACGAATTCATCTTCCGCAAGGAAGGCAAGAAGAAGTAACGGAGCCGGTCATGTCGAGAATGAAAGCTACGAATGCCCGGCGCAAGCAACGCGTAAGGCTTGCGTTGCGCCGTTCCGCTGGCGGCCGTCCGCGCTTGTCGGTGTTCCGCTCGTCGAAGCATATTTACGCCCAGGTCATCGACGATCTGAAGGGCGAAACGCTGGCTTCGGCGTCGTCGCTGGAAAAGGCGATGCGTGACGGCGGCAAGACCGGCGCCAATATCGATGCGGCGAAAGCGGTCGGCAAGTTACTCGCGGAGCGGGCCGTGAAAAACGGCGTCAAAGAGGTCGTCTTCGACCGCGGCGGTTATCTTTATCACGGCCGCGTCAAGGCGCTCGCGGATGCCGCGCGCGAAAGCGGATTGAGTTTCTAGGAATTTTAACGGACACCAGGACAGGGGCTCGAAGCCTCTCAAGGATTGGAAAACACCATGGCAGGTGAACGCGAACGCGGCGGACGCGAACGAAGCAGGGATCGCGAGGAACGCGACAGCGAGTTCGTCGATAAGCTCGTCCACATCAACCGTGTGGCGAAAGTGGTCAAGGGCGGCAAGCGTTTCGGCTTTGCGGCGCTGGTCGTGATCGGCGACCAAAAGGGCCGGGTCGGTTTCGGCCACGGCAAGGCGCGCGAGGTTCCCGAAGCGATCCGAAAGGCGACCGACGCTGCGAAACGCAATTTGACTCGCGTGGCGTTGCGCGAAGGCCGCACGCTGCATCACGATATCGCGGGCCGTCACGGCGCGGGGCGCGTTTACTTGCGCGCGGCACCGGCCGGAACCGGGATCATCGCCGGCGGTCCGATGCGCGCGGTGTTCGAGACGCTCGGCATCCAGGACGTGGTGGCCAAGTCGATTGGCTCGTCCAACCCCTACAACATGGTTCGCGCGACCTTCAACGCGCTCAAGCACCAGGATTCGCCGCGCGCGGTTGCGGCACGGCGCAATATCAAGGTTTCGACGTTGCAGTCGCGCCGGGTCGGCGGCGACGCCGAAGCGGTTGCCGAATAACAAAATCCGCGCTCTTGGGCGCGTTACGGAGTTAATGACGATGGCCAAGGCCGCAAAGACGATCAAGGTCGAGCAGATCGGCAGCGCAATCCGCCGCCACCACTCGCAGCGCTCGACGTTGATCGGCCTCAAGCTCAACAAGATCGGCCGCGTGACCGAGCTGAAGGATACGCCCGAGGTTCGCGGTATGATCGCCAAGGTTGCCCATCTCGTTCGCATCGTGGACGAGAAGTAAGTTCACGTCATCCTGAGGTGGCCGCGATAGCGACCCTCGATGCATGACAACCGCGGTCCTTCGAGGCTCGGGCTTTGCCTCGCACCTCAGGACGACGGAACGAAAGAAGGAAGGAAGCCAACCATGAAGCTCAGCGACATCGCCGGCAACGCCGGTTCGCGCAAAAAGCGGATGCGCGTCGGCCGCGGCATCGGCTCAGGCAAGGGCAAGACTTCCGGCCGCGGCGGCAAGGGCCAGACCGCGCGTTCGGGCGTGCGCATCAAGGGCTTCGAGGGCGGCCAGATGCCGTTGCATCGGCGCCTGCCCAAGCGCGGCTTCAACAACATTTTCCGGCTCGTATTTGTCGAGATCAATCTCGACCGCCTGCAACAGGCAATCGACAGCAAGGTCTTTGACGCGAAGAACACGGTCAACGCCGAATCGCTCGTCAAGGCCGGCGTATTGCGGCGCGCCAGGGATGGCGTGCGGCTGCTCGGGCGCGGTGAACTGAAGGCCAAGCTGAATATCGAGGTTCACGGCGCTTCGAAATCCGCCATCGCGGCGGTCGAAAAGGCCGGCGGCACGGTGAAGATTTTGGCGCCGGCCAAGAAGGACGAAGGCGCGGCGGCGTAACATCTGCGTCATCGGCCTTTTGCGGCGGGCGATCCGCACAATGGACGATGGACTTATCGAAGCCGAGCACCAAATAATGTCCGGCGTTTGCTGACGGTCCTACCTTTTTGGGATTTGCGGCGGGTACGAACTTCGGAATCGGAGCTCTCACGATGGTCTCAGCGGCGGAACAATTAGCGGCCAATATCAATTTCGGCGCGTTCGCCAAGGCGGACGAGTTGAAGAAGCGGATTTGGTTCACGCTTGGCGCGCTGCTGGTCTATCGCCTCGGCACCTATATTCCGCTCCCCGGCATCGATCCCAACATCTGGGAGCAGGTGTTCAAGTCCCAGGCCGGCGGCATTCTCGGCATGTTCAACATGTTCGCCGGCGGCGGCATTCACCGCATGGCGATCTTTGCCTTGAACATCATGCCGTATATTTCGGCTTCGATCATCATCCAGCTTCTGACCACGGTTTCGCCGCAGCTTGAAGCGCTGAAGAAGGAAGGCGAGGCCGGCCGCAAGACGCTGAATCAATACACCCGCTATCTCACGGTGCTGCTCGCCGCTTTTCAATCTTACGGTATCGCGGTCGGGCTTGAGGGCGCGGGCAACGTCGTCAGCGATCCCGGCCTGTTCTTTCGGTTGTCCACCGCGATCACGCTGACCGGCGGCACGATGTTTTTGATGTGGCTCGGCGAGCAGATCACCTCGCGCGGCATCGGCAACGGCATTTCGCTTGTGATCCTCTCCGGCATTGTCGCCGAACTGCCCTCGGCGCTGGCCAACATGCTGGAACTCGGCCGTCAGGGCGCGCTCTCCACCGGCCTGATTCTGATCGTGATCGTGATGGCGGTCGCGGTGATCGCCTTCATCGTGTTCATGGAGCGCGCGCAACGCCGGCTCCTGATTCAGTATCCGAAGCGTCAGGTCGGCAATAAGATGTTCGAGGGACAGTCCTCGCATCTGCCGCTCAAGCTCAATACCTCAGGCGTGATCCCGCCGATTTTCGCGTCATCGCTTTTGTTATTGCCGACCACGGTTGCCAATTTCAACGCCGGTCGCGGCCCGGAATGGTTTCAATGGATCACGACGCAGCTCGGGCACGGCCGGCCGCTGTTCCTGATCCTCTACCTTGCGTTGATCGTGTTCTTTGCGTTCTTCTATACCGCGATCGTCTTCAACCCGACCGAGACCGCCGACAATCTCAAGAAGCACGGCGGCTTTATCCCCGGCATCCGGCCGGGCGAGCGCACCGCTGAATATATCGACTACGTATTGTCGCGTATCACGGTCCTGGGCGCGGTCTATCTCGCAATCGTCTGTCTCATCCCCGAAATTCTGATTTCCTACGCCTCGGT
>DATGJS010000074.1:0-40377 GCA_035295025.1 Bradyrhizobium sp. | reverse complement strand
AAATGAGGCATCATGGGTGCGAACAATTGAACCAGAATAATGGCAGCCTCTTGGATGGCCCAAACCAGATCCGGCGCGCGTTGCCCCCCGCCCGCCAGGACGTCAGTCAGTGCATTCGAAAATTCCCTGATATGGGCGAGGCATACGTTGAAATGCAGCCTTTCGATTCCGCTCGACACCTTATCGAGCGCTCCGTGGCTCGCCTTGCGCAATGCCAAAGCGCTGACGCCGAACGCGGCGGGGCGCGTCGCGGGCGCGCCGGCACCGATTTCGGAAGCTTCATGGATCAACCGCCATAACCGCTGAACGAAGCGGGCAGCGCCTTGGACGCGTTCATCGCTCCAGATGACGTCGCGGTCAGGTGGCGAGTCCGACAGCATGAACCAGCGCGCGACGTCGGCGCCATAAGTCGCGATAATGTCGTCAGGGTCGACCGTGTTCTTCTTCGACTTCGACATTTTCTCGATCGCGCCGATCGTGACCGCTTCGCCGGTGGTTTCCAGCATTGCATGCCGGCCGTTGGCGCCAGTCTCGACCTTCACCTCGGCGGGGGTGACATAGGTGCCGTCGGCCTTTTGATAGGTCTCGTGCACCACCATGCCTTGCGTGAACATGCCGGCGAAAGGTTCACTCAAACCGATGTGGCCGGTCGCCTTCATGGCGCGGGTGAAGAAGCGGCTGTACAAGAGGTGCAGGATCGCATGCTCGACCCCACCGATATATTGATCGACAGGCATCATGCGATCGGCGACCGCGCGCGTGGTCGGCGCCTTGTCGTTCCAAGGATCGGTGAAGCGCGCAAAGTACCAGGACGAATCGACGAAAGTGTCCATGGTGTCGGTTTCGCGTAGCGCCTTGGCGCCGCATTGCGGACAGTTGACGTGTTTCCAGGTCGGATGATGGTCGAGCGCGTTGCCGGGCCTGTCGAAAGTTACATCGTCAGGGAGCACAACCGGCAAATCTTTGTCGGGTACCGGCACGACATCGCATGTCGGACAATGGATCACTGGAATAGGGCATCCCCAGTAGCGCTGGCGTGAGATCCCCCAATCGCGCAGCCGGAAATTCACCTGCCGCTCGCCGACGCTCCCGCCGTCGCGCAGCTCGGCCTCCAGCCGGTTGGCGACTTCTTTCTTGGCCTGCTCGATGGTCAGCCCATCGAGGAAGCGCGAATTGATCATGCGGCCGTCACCATCATAGGCGGTATCGGTGACGACAAAAGTCTTCGGATCCTGGCCTTCCGGGCACACCACCGGAGTGTTGCCAAGTGCATATTTGTTGACAAAGTCGAGGTCGCGCTGGTCATGCGCGGGGCAGCCGAAAATGGCGCCGGTGCCATATTCCATCAGCACGAAATTGGCGACATAGACCGGCAGTTTCCAATTTGGATCGAATGGGTGGATCGCGCGAATGCCGGTGTCAAAACCCTGCTTTTCGGCCGTATCGATGATTTCCTGCGCCGTGCCGATGCGCTTGATCTCGGCGATGAACTCGGCGAGCTTCGGATTGGTTGCCGCAGCGGCCTGCGCCAGCGGATGATCGGCCGAAATCGCCATGAACTTCGCGCCGAACAGGGTGTCGGGTCGCGTCGTAAAAATTTTCAGCTCGTTCTCGCCGGGTGTTGTCGCCGTATCAAGCGCGAAGCGAATTAACAGCCCCTCAGAGCGCCCGATCCAGTTGCGCTGCATCAGCCGCACTTTGTCTGGCCAGCGATCGAGCGTATCGAGCGCATCCAGAAGCTCCTGCGAATATTTCGTGATCTTGAATATCCATTGGTTCATCTCGCGCTGTTCGACGACGGCACCCGAACGCCAGCCGCGCCCGTCGATCACCTGCTCGTTGGCGAGCACCGTCATGTCCACCGGGTCCCAATTGATCTTGCGCTTTTCGCGCTCGGCCAATCCCGCACGCAGGAAGTCATTGAACATTTTCTGCTGGTGTTTGTAGTAAGCGGGATCGCAGGTGGCGAATTCCCGGCTCCAATCGAGCGACAGGCCGATCGAGCGCAACTGCTTCTTCATCGCGGCGATATTGTCGTAGGTCCATGCCTTCGGTGCCACCTTGCGCTCGATGGCGGCGTTTTCTGCCGGCAGACCGAAAGCATCCCAGCCCATCGGATGAAGCACGTTGAATCCCTTGGCACGCATGAAGCGCGCCAAAACGTCACCCAGCGTGTAATTCCTGACATGCCCGATATGGATTCGTCCCGACGGATAGGGGAACATCTCGAGCACGTAATATTTCGGCCTGATGTCGCCGTTTTTGGCGGTAAAAATCGCCTTTTCATCCCATTGGCGTTGCCAATAGGGCTCGGATTCGCGGGCGTTGTAGCGTTCGGAGGTCATGCAACGTCAGGGTTTTGAGGAGCTGAAGCCAGCCAAAATGAGGCCGATCGCGGTGATCTGAGGTTCGGGACGAAAATGGCGAATTCTTCCCCGGGACGCCAGATCGAGATGCGGTTAGGCCACAAAAGCGGCTTTCCGGTCAACGGGGCGTGTAAGCGGTCCAGCCCCTTCCATTCCGCTTTTTGTATCCGTTGGCGAGATCAGCTTGCCACCGCGATCGGATCTCCGCTCTCGGGGACCGGCGTAAGGCCATGCTGGGCCACTATATTGCGGCCCCGGCGCTTTGCCCCATAAAGGCTTGCGTCGGCGGCTTCAATAAGGTCGCCCGGCCGGAGCCCACCGCTCGGCCGGGTACTGGCCACGCCCACGCTAACCGTCACGGTTTGATAGTTGGAGGCGGTGTGGGGGATGGCGAGATTCTGCACGGCCAGGCGCACCATTTCGCCGATCTCGAACGCCTTCGAAGCACCCGTATTCGGCATCAACAGGCAGAATTCCTCGCCGCCATAACGGGCGGCAAAATTTCCGGTCGCGGCAGCCAGGCCGGCCAATGTTTCGCCGAGCTGGGAAAGACAGGCATCGCCTTCGGGATGGCCATAAGTATCGTTGAACAGCTTGAAATGATCGACGTCGATCATCATGATCGACAATTCGCTGCTGCACTGCTCGGCTTTCATCCACTCAAAATCCAGCCTGCTCTGGAATCCGCGGCGATTGGCAAGGCCCGAGAGCATGTCGATCGAGGCCATCACGATCAGGCGATCATTGCTGGCGATCAATTCGCGTTCCCGCTCGGAAAGTTGGGCCGCCATACTATCGAAGGCCCTGGCCAAAGGCGCAAATTCCGCCGGCAATCGGCTATCGGAAGCCTGTGCCGACCATTCGCCCTGGCCGAACCGTCTCGCAATTGCGACCAACGTATTGATCGGTCCGATGATCAGCTTCTCCGAGGCGGCGAACGCGCCGAGCAGTACAAACAGGCTGACAAACGCCAGTTGCAGATAGGCGTTACGAATATCGCGGTTGATGTCGGCCGCCACCTTGGCTTCATCGACAATTAAAATCACGCGCGATTGGGTGCCGGGGATGCGCGAAAAACTTGCCGTGCCTTTGGAGTTGTCTTGCGTCGCGAACGAAAACCTTCCCGCCGTCTGATCCTGATTGAGTACCTTTGTGGCGACTGTCGACAAGCCCGGCAGGCCGCTCATCGGGCGGCCGATGATGTCGGCCTGATTCGTCGGAGCCGCCAGCACGGTTCCAGTGCTGTCGACCAGAACGGCCATGATGCCCGGACGATCGCCAAGATCGCTCATGATTTTCGACATCCAAGCGAGGTTGAGGCTGGCGACGATGATCGAGTCGGATGTCGGATCGATGGCGGACACCGGATAGGCCCCGATCATGATCGGCGCTTCGTCAATCCTGGACAGCATGAAATCGCTGAATACGAGATCGTGGGCTTGTCGCGCCCGCTTCAAATAGGCGCGGTCGCTGACGTCCAGACCGACCAACGTATCAAGCGTGGCGCATTCGACCCGGCCATCCCTGCCGATAATCGTCAGATTGCGAATCCACGGCAGATTCACCGGAAGGCTTGCTTGCAGTGTGGTGCACGGAGTCTCAGAGGCCGGTTTCGAAGCCAGAATATGGGCGGTCGATTTTAACAAGGTTTCGACCGAGGAAATGGCTTCGCGCTGACTGTCGGCGCTGCGTTCTGCCAGATGTGAGAATTCCGAATAGGCCCGCCCGATCTGTTTGTTGCGGGTATCTTCCAGCGAACGGGCGCGGTCGAGCATCAACGGCGCCACCAGGATCACCGCGAGCAAGGCGAGCCGCGCGCGAATTCCCAAAAGCTTGTCTATTTTCGCTCTTTTGTGCTTGAAGCCAAAGCCTGACATGCTAGTTCCCCACCCTGGGATTGACGATACAGGGAAGGGTTCAAAAAGCTTTATTTGGACTCCATAAAAATGGAACTATCTCGAATTGCCGGGTGTGGCGGTTCAGAAGTCCACATCATTGCGGTTCACTAACCAACCGATCAAGCACCCATGACCTCTAAAGGCCCTTCATCGCTAACAGAGCCTTCACCAAGCGGCTTGGCTGTCGTGGAGGCGGCGGTCCTCCGGGCATGCAAGGAGGCGTGCCGGGACCGTGCGTCCGTGACCTTGATGGCGGTTTCTAAAACCTTCGATGCTGATGCGATCAAGCCGGTGATCACGGCGGGGCAACGTATCTTTGGTGAAAATCGCGTGCAGGAAGCCAAGGCCAAATGGCCAGGGTTAATGTCGGCTTACCCCGGCATCGCCTTGCATTTGATCGGGCCGCTGCAATCCAACAAAACAAAGGAAGCGGTGGCGCTGTTCGATGCAATTCATTCCGTCGATCGACCGAGCGTTTGCGAAGCCTTAGCCAAGGAATTCAATTCTCAGCAACGACGGCCGCAACTATTCGTTCAGCTTAACACCGGCGAGGAGCCGCAAAAGGCTGGTGTCGCACCCTCCGAAGCCGACAGCTTCATCGCAAGCTGCCGCGAAAAATACGGCCTGCCGATCGCGGGCTTGATGTGTATTCCGCCGGTGGAGGACGCGCCCGCGCCGCATTTTGCGCTCACGGCCAAGATCGCGGCGCGCAACGGCCTGAAAAACCTCTCCATGGGAATGAGCGCGGATTTCGCGGTTGCGATCCAGATGGGCGCGACCCACATTCGCGTAGGCTCGGCGATTTTTGGACATCGCGGCTGAGTTTGTCACCGCTCTGTCGGGCCATCCGGCCGCGGTTTTTTGGGCGCTGGCTAATTAAAGCCGACCGAGACCTCGCCCAGCACGCCGAAATCGGCGGTAAGAAAATCTCCGGCTTGGATCGGCAGTGGCGGATGACAGGTTCCGGTGGTGACCACTTCGCCTTGCCGCAAAGTAATTCCGAGCGCGCGCAGCTCGTTGACACACCAGGTGAGCGCGACGCGAGGATCGCCGAGCACGTTTTGGCCGTGACCGATATACCGGCTGCCGCGCAGTGTGACGACGGGCCGCTCTTCGACGAGATCGCGGGCACGCCAATCGACGCCGGCCGCCGCGCCGAGCATAAACAGATGCGCGCAGGCATTATCGGCGATGAGCTGGGCTTCGCCGGCGCTGACGAAATCGGCAAAACGCGAATCGGGAATCTCGATCGCTGGATGCAGTGTGGCGACGGCATCGAGCACTTCCCGCACCGAATAGGGATTGGCGCGCGGCGGTAGATCGGTTGCGAAGCGAAAGGCAAATTCAGGTTCGCCGACGCGCATCGCGTTACCCTTCATGGAGGCTGTCCCGCCGTCGGCAATGACGGTTTCGGCAAAGATACGGCCTGCGAGCGGCGCCTTGACGTTAATATGCCTCTGTCCGGCCTCGCTGGTCGCCGCGATTTTCCAGCCGAACAATTTTTCGGCCGAGTGATTCGCCAGGGCGGCTTGGATGGCATAGCCCTCGGCACGGTCTTGGGGCCGGAGCGAGGGATCAAGACGTTCAAGCTTGGTGCCCTCGCGCCAACATTCATGGAGTGATTTCGCGGCGGCCGCGATTTGATCCGTGTCGAGCATGGTGCTTCCTCGAAATCAGCCGATGATGATTTTGGTGCGCGGGCCGATTTGCCGCAGCAATTGCAGCATGGCTGATTTTTTCATCGAAACGCAGCCGGCGGTCGGCGAAAAGTTTGGCCGCGCCAGATGCAGGAACACGGCGCTGCCGCGACCGGCGATCCGTGGCGAAGTGTTGTGATCGATCTCGACAATGAAATCATAAAGGTGGTCGTCGCGCCGAAGGCGGTCGCCATCGCGATCGCGGGTGAGTTTGATCGGCCGGTTATAGTGTCGGCTGGTGGGATTCTCGCACCAGGCATCTTCGGGCCCGATGGCGCGAATCGGCAAGAAAGTCGCGGGTCGCGGATGCCGATCCGCCCGCCACCATAATTGCCGCGGCCGAAAAATGCCCCTGGGAGTTCCGCCATCGCCCTCGCGTTTATTGGCAATAATTCCGCCGCGTCCAAGGGCGACCGGGATGGCCTGGCCGCCGGCCATAAGCCAGCCCCGCCGGGGCTCGCCGGCGGCTGCGCGCACCCGAATCACCGTCTGTGGCCGGTCGCCGTTTGTTTTTTTATAAGCTATTGAAGAAAAGCGGGAATTATCCATGCCCCTGGCGAGTCTCCTCATGGTCATCATGGCAAATGCGATTCCCGGCATTACAGGACATTCATCTAAATTAAATGCGTGTGACTTCTAAGGTAGATTGTGTTCCGGCTTGTGAATTCGTAACAGGCGCCTACCTCATGACGAACAACATCTAGTGGAGTGGTTCAGAAGTCCGCATCGTTGCAAGCCGCGCATCCGTCATGCGGAGTTCTCAACCGCTACACCGGTGGATTTGCTAGTGTCTCAAGTCCGAAGTTCGTAAAAATGAAGCCGCGATACGATATGAATTTCGGAATCGGGACACTAGATCACTTTGTTGGACCAAGCACGACCCGGCCCAAAATTTGTTGACCTATGCCGTTGCCCTTAAAGGATTTTACTCATGGCCAATGCCCGCAAGATCCTGATCGTGGACGACGATACCGATCTGCGCGACACGTTGGTGGAGCAATTATCGCTGCACGACGAATTTGAAGCTTCCGCGGTTGATACGGGTGCCAAAGGGGCGAACGCAGCCAAAACCGATGCCCCCGATTTGGTGCTGATGGATGTGGGGCTCCCCGATACCGACGGCCGCGAGGTGGTGCGGTCGTTGCGCAAGGGCGGCTTCAAAGCGCCCATCATCATGTTGACCGGGCATGACACCGATTCGGATACGATCCTCGGGCTCGAATCCGGCGCCAATGATTATGTCGCCAAACCCTTCCGCTTTGCGGTGCTGCTGGCGCGAATCCGGGCGCAGTTGCGTCAACATGAAGCCAGCGAAGACGCGGTGTTTTCAGTCGGCCCTTACAGTTTCCGGCCCGGCTCCAAAATGCTGACGGGCGCCAACGCGAAGAAAGTCCGGTTGACGGAAAAGGAAACCGCGATTCTTCGCTTTTTGTATCGCGCTGGCCAACAGCCGGTCTCGCGCGAGACGCTGTTGCAGGAAGTTTGGGGTTACAATTCCGGCGTTACGACCCACACGCTGGAAACCCATATTTATCGTTTGCGTCAGAAGATCGAAAAAGACGCCGCCAGTCCGGGAATCTTGGTGACGGAAGCCGGTGGCTACAAATTGGTGCCGTGATACGATTCATCGCCGCGCAACTGGCTTTTCATGTCGATCGAGGATGACCTTGCCTTACTGGAACGTGTCCCGACACTTCGCTTGTTGGGAGCGGCGGCGTTGCGCATGCTGGCCATCGGCTCGGAGCAGCGTGTTTTTTCCCGCGACGCCGTACTGTTCTATGCGGGCGAGGAGGCCGATTCCGGATTCGTCGTCCAGCATGGCACGCTTCGCATTGAAGATGGCCGGGGGGCCGCGCTGGTCGCGGGGCCAGGGGCGCTGATTGGCGAGCTTGCGCTCATCACCGCGATGCGGCGGCCGTCAACGGCGACCGCGATCGAGGATACGTCCGTGATTCGAATCGCCCGCAGCCTGTTTCAGCGGGTGCTGGAAAGCGATCCCGCGGCAGCCCGCCGGTTGCGGGATGAACTCGCCAACCGAACCAGCCAAATCGCCAGCGACATTTTGATGGCGGGCGCCAAATTGAGCACATAAAGGCGCCGTTCTTCGCGGCGTTCACATATCGAGCGTCACCGTGACGGGAACGTGGTCGGATGGCCGTTCCCAGCCGCGGGCATCGCGCGCAATGCGAAAGTCGCTCACTTGTTCCTGGAGCGCGCGTGACACCCAGATGTGATCGAGCCGCCGGCCGCGGTCGCCCAGCGTCCAGTCCGCCGCGCGGTAACTCCACCAAGTATATACTTTCTCCGATAGGGGAATGCGCTGCCGCGCAACGTCCACCCACTCGCCTTCATTCTGCGCCGCCAGCAGCTTTTCGCATTCGATCGGGGTGTGGGAGACGACCTTCAACAATTGCTTATGGGACCATACGTCGTTTTCGTGCGGGGCCACGTTGAGATCGCCGACCAGGATATGGTGATCGTCGCCGCGTGGATGCAGCGGCCCGCAGGATTTCATCTCATCGAGAAAGCGAAGCTTGTGTTCGAACTTCGGATTGAGCGCGGGATCCGGAACATCGCCGCCGGCCGGCACGTAGAAATTGTGCAACACCAGGGGTTTGGAAAGCCGGGCGCTTTCGCCGAAGCCGACCGAGATATGGCGCGAATCCATTTTGTCGCAGAAGGTTCGGATCTCGGTACTTTCAAACGGCAGTCGCGAGACCACCGCGACGCCGTGGTAACCCTTCTGGCCGTTCAGCGCGATATGTTCGTAGCCAAGGCGCTTGAAACGTTTCAACGGAAAGGCGTCATCGATGCATTTGGTTTCCTGAAGGCATAAAATATCCGGCCGTGTCGCCTTGAGGAATTTCGCGACGAGATCGATGCGCAAGCGCACCGAATTGATATTCCAGGTGGTCAGGGAAAGACGCATGGTCACCGGCAAGAGAAAAAGGCGTGCAAGGTGACGCACGTCTTCAGGCGGCAATCAAGAATGAGTTTTTTGGGAGGGTCTGGAAGTAGTGGATGACGATCCGATGCAATCGTGCCGGAGGCTCAGCCGGGCGGAAATGTACGTTCCGTGAAGTCGATCTTGAACATGCCAGGGTCGAATTTCTTGGACGTGTCCAGATTGTAGACGGCCACCGTGGTGTCGTAGCCCTGCGGGTCGGTGACGGTCCATTGCTTGAGCTGACCGTCCTTGGCGCCGATCATCAGCATCAAGCGGCTGGTGCCGGTCAGCAATTGCCTTTCCTCGATCGTGACGCTGATGAAGAGATCGTCGGCCGTCACGCTGACGACGTTAGTGTCCTTCATGAGATCGATTCGATCCGACAGCAAATATCGCAGCGGGGTTTGCGACAAGGGATAGATGTCCTGGGTTGAAAGCTTGCGGTCGCGCACCGCCACCATCGATCCGTCGGCGATGATGGCGATCGGATTCGGCTCCTCATATTCAAAACGCACCTTGCCCGGTTTCTGAATAAAGAACTCACCTTTCGTCCTGGAGCCGTCAGGCCCGACCTGGACGAAACTGCCCGCCACCGTCTGAAGCGACGACAGGTAGTTGCTGACCTTGGTGGCTTGCGCCTTTTGCTTGTCGTCAAATGTCGCAAAAAGGCTCATCGGCACATTGCGGCGCGGATCGGGAATGACGGGGTTGGGCGGCATCGGCGTGGCGCCCGTGGTCATCGCGCCCTTTTGACCGTCCGCCGCGCCGCGGCTCTTCGGGGCGGCCTTGGGAATGGGAATGTCTTGCGGCGGAATCGGGGCTTGCGCCATAGCCGATGTCGCGACGCCGCCAAAGGATAGTGTGAACGCAAACGCCGCGGCGCGCGCAAAGGCCGCGCGCTTAGAGGAAAGCGAGAATCGTGTGGCCATTCGATTTTTCTGGATTTCCGTCAAACGCGCCGCCCTGCCTTGCTTGCCTTTTTATCGTGCTTCGGATCATGGCGGAATCGTTTTTCTGTGAAAAGAAGCAGCCATTTGTAGGGTTGAGGTTCACAGCGGCCTATCAAAAGCCGCTTTCTTCTTCCTCGACGAGAATTTCGCGCTTTCCGGCATGGTTGGCCTGTCCGACAATGCCTTCAAGTTCCATCCGCTCCATGAGCGAGGCCGCGCGGTTATAACCGATTTGCAGCCGGCGCTGAATATAACTGGTCGAAGCCTTGCGGTCGCGTTTGACGATCGCCACGGCTTGCGCGAACAAATCGCCGCCGCCATCGCCGCCCATGCCGGTGGAATCGAATACCGCGCCATCCTCGGCGGCGGGCTCTTCGGCCGTGACCGCCTCGAGATATTCGGGAGTGCCTTGCGTCTTCAAGTGGCGCACCACCTTCTCGACTTCCTCGTCGGAAACAAACGGGCCATGCACACGGCTGATCCGCCCGCCGCCGGCCATATAAAGCATGTCGCCCTGTCCGAGCAGTTGCTCGGCGCCCATTTCGCCAAGGATGGTGCGGCTGTCGATTTTCGAGGTGACCTGGAAGGAAATGCGGGTCGGGAAATTCGCCTTGATCGTGCCCGTGATGACATCGACGGACGGACGTTGGGTTGCGAGGATCACATGCAAACCGGCGGCGCGCGCCATCTGCGCCAGCCGCTGCACCGCGCCTTCGATATCCTTGCCCGCGACCATCATCAGGTCGGCCATCTCGTCGACGATGATGACGATATAGGGCAAAGGCTCGAGATCGAGCTTTTCCTCTTCATAGATCGCCTTGCCGGTTTCTTTATCGAAGCCGGTATGAACCGTGCGCGTCAGCTCCTCGTCCTTGGATTTCGCTTCGGCCACACGCTGGTTGTATCCGTCGATATTGCGCACACCGAGTTTGGACATCTTCTTGTAGCGCTCTTCCATCTCGCGCACCGCCCATTTGAGCGCGACGACGGCCTTTTTGGGGTCGGTCACGACTGGCGTCAAGAGATGCGGAATGCCGTCATAGACCGAGAGTTCGAGCATTTTCGGATCGACCATGATCAGCCGGCACTGGTCGGGCCGCAGCCGATAAACAAGGCTGAGGATCATGGTGTTGATGGCGACCGATTTACCGGAGCCGGTGGTGCCCGCGATCAACAGATGCGGCATGCGCGCCAGATCGACGATGATCGATTCGCCGCCGATATTTTTACCCAGGCAAAGCGGCAATTTGGTCATCGCCTCGCTGCCCTCTCTGACGGAGAGCAGCTCGCGCAGATAGACCTTTTCGCGATGGGCATTGGGCAATTCGATGCCGATGGCGTTGCGGCCAGGAACCACGGCGACGCGCGCGGAGAGCGCGCTCATCGAGCGGGCGATGTCGTCGGCAAGTCCAATGACCCGCGACGATTTGATTCCCGGTGCCGGCTCGAGTTCATACAGCGTGACCACCGGGCCGGGATTGGCTTTCACGATTTCTCCGCGCACGCCGAAATCGCCAAGCACCCCTTCGAGCGTCCGCGAATTGGCATCAAGTTCGGATTTGCTCAGGGGTTGGCGATCGGAAGCTCTCGGTGCGGTCAGGAAGGCGACCGAAGGCAGATCGAAGCGCTCGGATCTGCGTGACGAGGCGCGCGCCGCTTTTCGACGTGAAGCGCGCGTTGCGGCTGTGTCTTCTTCCTCTTCGTCGTCGATCTGGGGCGCCAAAGCAGGCGTGGAGCGGCGGTCGAGGCTTGGTTCCTGGCGCTCGAAGGCGAGGGTTCGCTCTCTCGGGGCGCTTGCAACCAGCGATCGGTAGGCTGTGCTCAAGAGCCACGACAGCCTGGCCTTGGTGCTCATGAAAGCGTGCACCATCCAGCCCAACGGGATCGATCCGCCATCCTCGGCGAGGGGTTCGTCATCCTCCTCCTCGATCGAGGCCGCTTCTTCCCGTTGGTAGGAACCGAGGCCGCTCGCCACGAGGAATGTGCCGAGCGTGGCGGCGCCCAAAATTGTCCCAAGCGTCAGATAATAGAGCAAACTAGGCGGCCCGAACACCACGGCCGGCGTCCGCACCAGCGCATCGCCGACAACCCCGCCAAGTCCGGTCGGCAACGGCCACGCCCCGCCATGCGGCCAGCAACTGGCAAATCCGGCCGCCAAAATTGTGCACAAGATCCAGCAGCCAAATCGCAGCGCCTCGCGATCGAAATGGCGATGGGTCAGCATACGCCACCCCCATATCGCGATCGGCAGGATCAGCAAGATCGCGCCGAGACCGAGAATCTGCATCAGAAGATCGGCGCCGATAGCGCCGGCATAACCGGCAATGTTGCGGATCGGGCGCGAGGTTGCGTGGCTGAGGCTTGGGTCTTGCACCGACCATGTCATCAGGGCCGCGGATGCGACACCGGCGAGCGCCAGCAAACCGAGCCCGGCGAGTTCGCGCAAACACCGCAGCAGCATTTCGCGGATCGCCGCCGGCAAATGGCTCACCAGAGGAATGACGCGTTCGATCGCCTGCATGTTCATCGGCCCCTTACGGTTAGGCGATGGTGCGATGGCATCGCGTTATCGCCTCGTCCTGAGCATGATTTCCCCGAAATGACCGGATGATGTTTTCGGGTCATGCTCAGCCCAGAATCTCGACCAGCCGATGCAGTGCCTCGGCGGTTGTTTTGCCGTCCGCGACCAGCGCCAGGCGAATATAGCCGGCGCCGGGATTGCTGCCGTCCGGCTGCTGTCGTGCGAGGTAACTGCCGGGAATCACCCGGACGCCGCCGTCTCTGTAGAGTTTGACGGTCGCGGCCTCGTCGCCGCCTTTGTCGGAGACGTCGAGCCAGACGCAAAAGCCTCCGGCGGGGCGCCGATAGCCATAGCGATTTCCCAGGATCTGATCGGCAAGGTCGAACTTGATCCGATAAAGCTTGCGGTTCTCCTCGACATGGGCTTCGTCATCGTAAGCGGCGACCGCGACATGTTGCAGCGGCACCGGGACTTGCGGTGCCGCGACATTGCGCAGCTCGTGCAAGACACTGAGAAATTTCCGGTCGCCCGCGACGAAGCCGACGCGCATGCCGGGCAGGTTCGAACGTTTCGAGAGCGACTGAAACGCCACCACATTGGCATAATCGTCGCCGGCCTGTTCCAGCATGCTGCCGGGAGCTTGCTGGGTGTAAATTTCCGAATAGCATTCATCGGCAAAAATCATGAAGCCGTATCGGTCGGCGAGCTTCTTCAGACGGATAAAATAGTCCTTTGAAGCCACCGCCCCTTGCGGATTCGCAGGCGAAGCGATGTACATCGCGACCGTTCTTTCAAGCGTCGCTTCATCGAGCGTCGCAAGGTCGGGCAGAAATCCGTTGGCCGATGTGGTTGGCAAATAAACTGGCTCGCAACCCGCTGCGCGGGCGCCGGCCGCATAGGCGGGATAGAACGGATTGGGCATCAGGATAGCCGGCCGGCCGTGGCGCTCGCCGACAACGCGAACGGCGGCGAGCGCTGCGAAAAAAAGTCCTTCCCGGCTGCCGCTGAGCACCAAAAGTTCGGATTCGGGATCGACCGGGCGCGGCAGGTCGAACCGCCTTGAAAGCCAGGCCGCCGCGGCCTGTCGAAAGGGCTCGATGCCTTTGGCGATCGGGTAGCGTCCGAAATGCGAGACATGCTGTGCCAAAACCGGGCCGACGAAACCCGGGACGGGGTGCTGCGGTTCCCCTAAAGACAGCGTGATTAATGGCTTAGATGGCTGGTAGGGGGCCAGCAATTCGGTCACCCGCAAGAACGGCGAGCGCTCGCTTTCCTTACCTTCGCCGTCCTGCGGCGCGCGGGATGAAGCGGTCATGGCCATAATCTGTCGCGCCAACATTCGTTCAGGCCGCCGATCGCATGGGGGATCGGCGAGAATGGATCAAACCACCATAGATACGGCGAGGTTAAGACGCGATTAACCATCGGCCGGCATCGATATCCAGTTTCAAGACTCCGATAAAAAAGGGGCTCCAGCTTGCGCTGAAGCCCCTTAACGGTTGGAGCATCGCCGGGTATGTGCCCAAACCGTAGTTCCGGGCACCCTCTCCGAGAAGAGAATGCCCTCGGGAGAACTCACATATTGTAAGCGCGTTCGCCGTGATCGGTGATGTCGAGACCTTCGCGTTCCTGTTCGATCGAAGGACGCAGGCCGACGATGAGATCGACGATCTTGTAGAGGACGGCCGATCCGATGCCCGACCACAGCAGCGTCGCGCCGACAGCCTTGCCCTGCGCGATCATCTGGGTGACCAGATCATAGGTCCCGGCATTATTGCCCGTGATATTGGCATAGTCGGTGATGCCGACGCCGCCGAGCGCGGGGTTGACCAGAATGCCAGTGCCCAACGCGCCGACGATGCCGCCGATGCAGTGCACGCCGAACACGTCGAGTGCGTCGTCATAGCCGAGAGCGTTCTTCACGGTGCTGACGAAGAACAGGCAGACCGGCGAAACCACGAGTCCCAGCACCAGTGCGCCGACCGGACCGGCGAATCCGGAAGCCGGTGTGACCGCGACGAGACCGGCGACCGCGCCGGAGCAAATGCCGAGCAGCGACGGCTTGCCCTTGACGATCCACTCGCAGAGCAACCAGGAAAGTGCCGCGCCCGCGGTCGCAACCATGGTGTTGACGAAGGCCAAAGCGGTGGTGCCGTTGGCCTCCAAATTCGATCCGGCGTTGAAGCCGAACCAACCCACCCACAGCAGGGCGGCGCCGATCATGGTCATGGTCAGCGAATGCGGAGCCATCAGATCCTTGCCGTAGCCGGTGCGCTTACCAATGATCAAAGCCCCGACAAGGCCTGCGATGCCGGCATTGATGTGTACGACCGTGCCGCCCGCGAAATCGAGGGCGCCGGCGCCGGCGAGCCAGCCGACATTGCCGGTGACTTCATCGAGCTTGGCTTGGGCGGCGGTTTTCGCCGCGGCATTGGTGGCGGCGGCGAGTGCCTTGGCGGCGGCGGCGACGTCGTCGGGCGCGGCCACGTACCAGACCCAATGCGCGATCGGGTAATAGATAAAGGTCGACCACAGCAGGATGAACAACATCACGGCCGAGAATTTGATTCGCTCGGCGAAGGCGCCGACGATCAGGGCCGGGGTGATCATCGCAAACGTCATTTGGAACACGAAGTAAGCCAGTTCCGGAATCACCACGCCGTTGGAGAAAGTGGCCGCGGTCGAGTTGGCATCGACACCATGCAGGAATGCCTTGGTGAAGCCGCCGATCCACGGCGTCATGCCGCCGCCGTCACCGAAGGCGAGCGAGTAGCCATAGATGGTCCAGGTCACGCCAATCATGGAGACGATCGCAAACACTTGGGTCAGCACAGAGGCCATGTTCTTGGTGCGAACCAGACCGCCGTAAAACAGCGCGAGGCCGGGAATCGACATCATCAGAACGAGCGCGCTGGATGTCAGCATCCAGGCCACGTCGCCCTTGTTGGGAACGGGTGCAGCGGCGGCAGCGGCATCTTCG
Source organism: Bradyrhizobium sp. (assembly GCA_035295025.1). GTDB lineage: Bacteria > Pseudomonadota > Alphaproteobacteria > Rhizobiales > Xanthobacteraceae > Bradyrhizobium. Next base: position 25,018 of record DATGJS010000074.1, on the reverse strand, counting down.
GCGAACGCCGCATCGGCAAAGCCAGCGACACAGAAGGCTGCGATCGCGAGGGCTGCCCATCCCGCGCGGGTGGGGCGCATAAACGTCATTTTCGATTACTCCTGAGTGATAAGGGTGAGCGCGGGTCAGAGCGCGGCGGCGTCTGATTCGCCGGTTCGAATACGAACCGCATGGTCGAGATTGATGACGAAGATCTTGCCGTCGCCGATCTGGCCGGTCTTCGCCGCCGAGGTGATCGCTTCGATGGTCTTGTCGACCTGATCGGTGGCGATTGCGACTTCGATCTTGATCTTGGGCAGGAAACTCACCGCATATTCGGCGCCACGGTAGATTTCCGTATGACCTTTCTGTCGGCCGTATCCCTTGACCTCAGTGACCGTTAGGCCGTGAACGCCGATGGCGGTCAGGGCGTCACGCACTTCTTCGAGCTTGAATGGCTTGATGATCGCCATAACGATTTTCATGGGTCCTAATCCCCGCTTGGACTCGGTTTTGGAAGACCGAGCGATCTCGACTGAAATTCACCACGCAGAGAGGGTTCACGACGCGGGCACAGCCGCCGTCCTGGAATCAAATGCCGTGCCAGATCGGCCGCATTCCCTAACAGATTATGAATGTAGGCGTTTTTGAGCTTCAGCAGGGGTGGTGGATCCCCCATGAGAAAGGCCCGCCTAAACACTAGGCAGGATTGCTTATAAGTTAGGCCAAACCAAATCCGAACAAAAACCGTGCCCACGATAAGAGCACGAAAATATCCCTATAATATATAATTTGGTATTATAGTACGGTTAAGGGTGGCCGCCACGTTTCGCCATGCAGCGAAAAATCCGGTCTTGGCAATTCCCGCGGCATCGAAATCAGGATGGGATCAACGAGGCGGCAAGCTTAAAGCGCGTCGCTGTCGGCCTCGCCGGTTCTTATCCGCAACGCGTGATCGATCGGCGTCACGAAAATTTTGCCGTCGCCGATCTGACCGGTACGGGCACTTGCGGTAATGGCATCAACAGCCCTGTCGGCGACGTCGGACGATACCGCGATCTCGATTCGAAGTTTCGGCAGGAAATTCACCACATATTCCGCGCCACGGTAGATTTCGGTGTGGCCCTTCTGCCGGCCGTAACCCTTGACCTCGGTGACGGTCATTCCGTGGACGCCGATGGTGGTTAGCGCCTGGCGGACTTCGTCCAGCTTGAAGGGTTTGATAATGGCGACAACGAGTTTCATGTTCAGGCCCTACATTTCCAATTCCAGCAGTCAGCGAACCGGTATCCACCCCCGGATCAGGTCCGGGGCAGGCTTTCGCTCGAAAACGCTTCATCCTATGGCATAAGTCACAATAAGCGGGCACTTAATCGAAAAACAACCGCGAAATTGTCACTCTCAACGCCGCAAAGGGAGGCTGCCCGACCGAAGGCTGGTTATTTCCGTTCGCGCAAGGAGCCTTCCTGGGCGACGGATGCCACCAGCATTCCGTCCTGGGTGAAGATCTGGCCTCGGGTCAGGCCTCGCCCGCCCTGGGCGCTCGGTGAATCCTGGGCGTAAAGCAGCCATTCATCGGCGCGAAATGGCCGGTGAAACCACATCGCATGATCAAGACTTGCCGGCATCATTCGCTTGTCGAACAGGGTGCGGCCATAGCGCGCCATCGCCGCGTCGAGCAGCGAGAAATCCGAGGCGTAAGCAAGCGCGCACATGTGAAGCGCCGGATCGTTGGGCAATTTCGCGGCGGTACGAATCCAGACATGGATACGCCCATCCTCGATCTTCTCGCCGAAATAGCGGCCAAGTTCGACCGGACGCAATTCGATCGGCCGGTCGGACTCGTAATAGCGGCGTATGAATTCCGGCATGTCGCGGAACATCGGTTGCTTGGCCATTTCTTCGGCGGTGAGCTTTTCCGGAGGCGGCACATCCGGCATCTTGTCCCGATGGTCGAAGGCGCTCGACTCCCCCACATGGAACGACACCATGATCGAGAAAATCGCGTGACCGTGTTGGATCGCGGTGACCCGCCGGGTCGAGTAGCTCCTGCCGTCGCGCAACCGCTCGACCTCATAGATGATCGGGATCTGCGGATCGCCCGGTAAAATAAAGTAGCAATGGAGAGAATGCGGCAGCCGGCCTTCGACCGTGCGGCAGGCCGCGACCATGGCTTGTCCGATCACCTGGCCGCCAAATACCCGCTGCCAGCTGGTCTTTGGGCTGTTGCCGCGAAACATATTCACTTCGATCGGTTCGAGATCGAGAATGGCGATCAGATCGATCAGACTTTTGGACATCAGGTGCTTGCTTTCACCATTTGAGGGTGAGGTACCGGGTCATACCCGGCAAAACAAATCAGGGAGCCAAATCTCGAATTCGGCGTTGCATTGACGCGCCAGAGAACGGCGGCTTGCCCCTTGTGCGGGGAACCTGTTTCGCCCAGCTATAATAAGGTAGCAAGGGGTGTTTCGAGGCTGGAGTAAGGTCCCAACATGACGGCACAACGAGGCATTGTCATCGGCGGCGGCGCGTTCGCAGGCCTGGCGCTGGCGCTGGCGCTGCGCCAAGCCGCTGGTGCCGATCTTCCCATTATCGTGGCCGATCCGGCGCTTGGCACAAGGCCCAGCCGGGATTCCCGCGCCACCGCGATCGTCGCCGCTTGCCGAAAGCTTTTTGAAGCGATTGGCGTTTGGGGCGAGATCGCAAACGGGGCGCAGCCGATCCTCGATATGGTCGTGACCGACTCCAAACTGGAGGACGCCACCCGCCCGGTATTCCTGACTTTTTCCGGCCACGTTGCGCCGGGTGAACCATTCGCCCATATGGTCGAAAACCGGCATTTGATCGATGCGCTGGTGGCGCATGCGAGCGCCGAAGGCATCGATCTGCGCAGCCAGGCCGTGGCCGATTTCGTGTCGCGGCCTGGTGGCATCGAGGTGACCCTTTCCGACGGCAGCCATATCGAGGCATGTCTGTTGGTCGCCGCCGATGGCGCGCGGTCGAAATTGCGTGAGCGCGCCGGAATCGTCACCCATGGCTGGGAATATGATCAATCCGGCATCGTGGTCACGGTCGGTCACGAGCGCGACCATCATGGCCGCGCCGAAGAACACTTTCTCCCCTCCGGCCCCTTTGCGATTTTGCCGCTGACCGGAAAACGTTCCTCGCTGGTTTGGACCGAGAGGCGCCTTGAGGCCGCGCGCCTCGTCGATCTCGGCGAAGCCGAATTTCATCGCGAGCTTGAGCGGCGCTTTGGTCTGCATCTCGGCGAGATCGAGGTGCTCGACAGGCCGCGCGCCTTCCCGCTCGGTTATTTTGTCGCCCGCTCCTTCATCGGCGAGCGCCTGGCGCTGGTCGGTGATGCCGCTCACGTGATTCACCCGATCGCGGGGCAGGGGCTCAATATGGGCCTGAAGGATGTCGCAGCGCTTGCCGAAGTGATCGTCGATGCCGCGCGGCTTGGCATCGACCCCGGTCAGGCGGATGTGCTCGAACGGTATCAACGCTGGCGGCGGTTCGACACCATGGCGATGGGCCTTGCCACCAACTCGCTCAACCTTCTGTTTTCAAATCAATCGACCTTGCTTCGCGCCGTGCGCGATATCGGATTGGGGCTGGTCGATCGCGCTCCGCCGCTGAAAGGCCTGTTCATTCGCCAGGCCGCTGGGCTGGCCGGCGAGGTGCCGCGGCTTCTGAAGGGTGAGGCGCTTTGATTGTTTGATTGAGCATGACCCCTCGGGACAAACGCGGGGCGTTTGCCCGGAGGTCAGCGCGTGTCGGTGGCGAGGATGAAGCTCGCGACCGCATCGATCAGGGTTGCGTCGAGCGCGCGCTCCGGTTGGTCGTAGGCGGCCAAGTTGTCGGCGTCATCGCCGACATCCACCAGAACGTGATTCATTTCCGGAAGCCAAAGGGTCTTTGCCACCGGTGCCGCGGTGGAAAGGGCGACGAAATCAAGCCGCGCCACCTGCAAGTCGCGGCCGCCTCCGACGATCAGCATCGGGCGGTCGATCGATTTCAAGGGATTGATGGGGTCCTCGACAAAGGCCGAAGCGAGACTCGGTTGCATGGAGGGCTCAACCGCGAAACCCCGCGGCGGCGGATCGACGGTCTGTCCCGCCATGATCGCGTCGATGGCCGTGAGGATCGGATGAAGCAAGTCGGGGGGAATTTGTTTTCGTTCGAGCTGAGCCTTCACCAGATCGCCTTGCCGCCTTGCTGCCGTCACCAGCAGCACCAGCCGATCGAGCGGGACTTTCTGCGCGGCGAGGATCGCGACCAGGCCGCCTTCGCTGTGTCCGACCACAATGATTTTGGCAAATTTTCCGCTGCCGCGTAAGTAATTCACCAGCGAAGCGGCGTCATCGACATAATCCTTGAAACGAAAATCCTCCGGCCGCCCGAATTCGGGCTTCCACCCGCCGGCGCCGCGCTTGTCGTAACGAAGGCTGGCGATTTTCCGCTCGGCCAATTGCCCGGCAAGTTTCTTCAAGGTCGCAGGTTTGGCTTGCGGACCATTGCCGTCGCGATCGGTCGATCCCGAGCCCGCGATCAAAAGCGCAACCGGCGGCCGATCGACACCGGCCGGCGTCGTCAAAACGGCGTCGAGATTGCCGATGCGAATTTGGGTTTCGTTCCCGGCCGCATTTGCGACCATGCCGCAAAGGCTGAGAATGGCGAGCGCCAGCCCCCTTCCCAAACTTCGCGGCAGTGGTGCCGCAATGGAGCACGAACTTCGATAAGGGGGCATCAGCCGATCTTTCGGGCTTCTTCCGGCAGCATGATCGGAATGCCGTCGCGGATCGGATAGGCGAGTTTCGCGGCGCGTGAAATCAGTTCTTGCCGTGCCGCATCATATTCGAGCGGCCCCTTGGTCATCGGGCAAACCAGGATTTCCAGCAACTTGGGATCGACGGTGCCTTCGGGACGTTCGGACAAAGCTGTCATGCTCCGGTCTCCGCCAATGATAGAATTGACATTCGCTCCCCCGCTAACCGCAGCCCTTAACGAATAGCAAATATCAGAAGCAACACACTAGCAAACCTATTGATTTGAGTACCGCTTTATCGATCTGAAGTCCCTGATCAAATTCGCCGCCCGCGGTGCAGGGACTTCAGATCGGCGGTACTAAAGCACGATGAGATTTAGTCGAATCGTCATCGCGCTTTAATTCTTTGTTTGAGCATGATCTTTTCGGAAAACCGCTTCACACTTTTCCGGATCATGCTCTAGCGTTAAAATTAGGGAGCGGAAAAGCCTTGTTTCGCGCCCCGGCTCCCGAAATGGCCCCTTTTCAGCGGGCGTTCACCGGCATTTTGCGGCGTTTTGCGGCCTCTTCAGGGTGCGCTTGCGGATGACGGTAAAGGAGATCCGAAAAGAACCAGTCGATTGTGAGGAAAACCACTAAGTAGATTCCAACACTTTTTCGCTAAAACCGTCGCGTTGCCGAATGGCAAGCAATCCGAACAGGCGAAGGACTGACATGTTTGCAAATCGACGCCAAAGCGAGCGACGTCTGTGCCGAAGCTTTGCCAAAATCCAATTCGGGACAGGCAGCTTACCGCGCGATTGCACCATCACCGATATTTCGGAAGGCGGCGTGAAGGTCATCGCCGAGCATGTCGATGTCCCTTCCGAGTTCACCATCATCCTGTCCGAAGGACGGCCCCGGCAATGCCGGCTGGCGTGGCGCATCGGTTACGAGTTCGGCGCGCAATTCACGGACTAAATTGTTCCGTCAACTAACGCGCGATTGAGATTTGGATTGAAGCGTCATCGCGCCTTAATTCGCGGGGGCAGGTTTTTTCCGAATCTTGCGCCAGCGGCGGGCGCAGCGATGACTGCTTAACGGGAATTTAGGGTTAATCGGTGAGCATGGCGCCCGTCGCCGCCCACAGGTTCCCCGATGCCCCCGCCATTGTGCAAATCCGTTGGTTCCAAAAGATTTGGCGTGTCGGCGGTTTTAGCGGCGTTTCTCGGTATCGGGCTTTGTAGCTGCCAGACCGACGGGTTGCCGGACATCACGGGCGCGCTCGGGGACAGAGCGGAGAAAGCGGCTCCCGGCCGAGGCCTCGAATTTTACCGCGATCGTTTTCGCGCCAATCCCGACGATGTTGAAGCGGCTTTGCAATACGGCAAGGCGCTTCGCGCCACCGGACAACGCTCGCAGGCGGTCGCCGTGTTAGAACAGGTCACGCTCGCTCATCCGAGCGACAAGGCATTGTTGGCCGGTTACGGCCGTGCGCTCGCGGATAACGGCAATTTTCAGCAGGCCTTCGATGTCCTGGGCCGCGCCCACTCGCCCGACGATCCCGATTGGCGCATTCTATCGACGCAGGGGGCGGCCCTTGATCAGCTCGGCCGAGGTGAAGAGGCAAGGCAATATTATGCGAGCGCGCTGCGCATCGTCCCCGACGAGCCGTCGGTTCTCTCTAACCTCGGGCTATCTTACCTTCTGTCAAAGGATCTCGCCATGGCGGAGGAAACCCTGCGCCACGCCAATGGCCGCCCCGATGCCGATCCGCGTGTGCGGCAAAACCTTGCTTTGGTAATCGGCTTGCAAGGACATATGGCGGAAGCCGAAGGTCTCGTGAAAGAGGGCTATCCCCCCGAGGAGGCCGCCGCCAATGTCGCTTATCTGAAGAAGATGTTGGCCAAGCAGGCCAATGCCAAACCGGATTCCGACACGACCGCCTCAATTGGCGCCGCGCGCGCCCGATAATCGGTTCTTAACCAGTGGCGCGCAGTTTCTTGATGAGGGGTGCCAGCAATGAATCTTTCGGCTTTTTGGTATCGCCGCGGCCGGTCATTTGCTGCGCAATCTGCACGAACGTCTTGCTGACGCGGTGATTGGCGGAGATTTCGGCGATCATCTGCCCATTATTGGCGGCCGTGCCGAACATTTTCGAGTCAAACGGGATGGAAGCGATCGACGGACCTTCGATCGCCTTGGCGAATTCACGCGGTGAAATTTCCGGCCGCCTCGGCATGCCGACTTGGTTGAGGCAATAAAGCGGAGGCCGGTCGTTGGGCCGCGCCGCCTTCAAGATGCTCAACATGTTCTTGGTATTTCGCAGATTCGCAAGATCCGGCTCCGCGACGATCAGAATATCGTCCGCGCCGACCAGCGCGCGCCGCGTCCATCCCGACCATTGGTGGGGGATGTCGAGGATGATGCATGGCGTCGTCAATCGCAAGGTGTCGAAAATCGCATCGAAAGCATCGGCGCCGAAATCGTAGACGCGATCGAGCGCGGCTGGCGCGGCCAGCAGGCTCAGACGGTCGTTGCATTTCGCCAAAAGACGTTCGATGAAGGAGCTGTCGGGCCGCTCGGCCGCGAACACCGCGTTTGCTATTCCCTGCAACGGGTCCTTGTTGTAGTCGAGACTGGCGGTGCCGAACGCCAAGTCGAGGTCGATGACGACCGAATCCATTGCGAGATCCTGTGCGATCGCCCAGGCCGCATTGTGAGCCACGGTGGAAGCGCCGACGCCGCCCTTGGCGCCGACGACGGCGATGATCCGCCCGACGGCAACGGCTTCCGACGCCGAAAACAAGCCGCAGATCGCGCGAACGACGTCAAGCGTTTCCACCGGCCCGACCACATAATCGCTGACGCCACGGCGCACCAATTCGCGGTAAGGAGCCACATCGTCTTCGCTTCCAATCACGACCACGCGCGTCCCGGCGTCGCACACGGTGGCGAGCTGATCGAGGCCAGCTAGAATATCGTAGCCCGGTTTTGTCTCCAGCACGATGACATTTGGGGTAGGCACGCTGTGATAGGTCTCGACAGCGGCTTCCATGCCGCCCATTTTGAGCGTGAGATGGGCTTTGGCGAGCCGGCGGTCGAGGCCGGCCGACTGCACAGCCTGCGCCGTCGGTTCGGTTTCGCAGAAAGCCTGCACCGATACCCGCGGTGCCGGCGCTATATATTCGTCGGCCGGCGGCAGCGCGCCCAGCTCTTCGGAATCGTCACGCGAGTAAATCATTTGCCTGTATCGCTGAGTTTGGCTTTCTCGCCTTCGGGATAGTCGGTCGCAGTCGTGGTGCCTTTGCGATATTTCTCGAAGCCTTCCGTGCGTCGCGCCGTATAGGCGGGCGTTTCGGGCCGTGGCTGCACGAGGTCCGATGGATTCTCCACCATCGCCGCCATGTTGCGCTGATAGGCGCAGCCGAAATTGTAATAAGATTTATTTTCGGAATAGCTGGGATTTTTGCTCGAAGGTCCAATATCCTCCGGCCACAGCCCGCACGGCCCGGCGACCGCCGCCATCCTCGGATAAGTCAGCCGAACGGTGGCAAGTGTTTGAGGATCGTCGGGGGTGTAATGGTGGATCTTGATTCCATTTTGAGGCACGCCGCCGGCCTCCAATACCGCCTTTGCTTCGTGGAACGCGCTTTCGGCCGCGCGCGCATTGGGCGTGTTGACCGGCACATCAACGATGATGGCGCCGGTGCCTTCGGTGACCCATGTCTGCGCCAGTCCCGCGACATCGGTGCGTTGCGTTGCCGATAGCCCGCCGCGCGCATGGCCGACAAACAGAACGATCGAGCGGTTGGCTTCCTGGATCGCGATCGGATGCCGCAAACGATAGTCTTCGGGAACGTGCGCCTGGGTTGCGATCCCGCCGGTGGTTTCGGTACAGGCCCCGAGAACGACCGAAAGGCCAAGCATCACACCCGCCAAACGGAGCATTCGATGGCGATCGACCGATGGTTTGTTTGTCATCGTGCTATCCTTGTCGCGATGGTTCAGTCGATGATGAAGCCGAAATTGGCCTGGTGATTTCCGGCCGGTTCGACCCGGGCCGAAACGCCGTAGATGCGATTGATTTGCGCAAACAAAGCCGATTGTGAGTCAGAGGCGGGCGCAAAACCGTCATCCGGCCGCGACAGTTCCTTCTGCGCGACCGCCCGAACGATATAGGGCGTCACGATGACCATCAGCTCGGTTTGGTTGTTGAGGAAGTCCTGGCTTCGGAAAAGCTGTCCAAAAAGAGGAATCTGATCAGCGCCCGGCAATCCATTGACGGCCTGCTTGGTCTGTTCCTGGATGAGGCCCGCCATCGCGATCGAACCGCCTGAGGGAATTTCGAGCGTCGTTTCGGCGCGGCGCGTCTTCACGGAAGGAATCGTCGTTCCGCCCGCCCCGCCCTGCAAGGCGTTTTCCTGCGAGACTTCCGACACCTCGGTCATCACGCGCAGGCTGATGCGGCCCTCGGTCAGCACGACCGGCGTGAAATTCAACGAGATACCGAATTTCTTGAAGCTGACCGTCTGCACGCATTGTCCGATGGCGCCCCCCGTCGTTGTTTGACAGGTGACGCCGGTCGGGATTGGAAACTCGCCGCCCGAGATAAACGTCGCCGATTCGCCGGAGATCGCGGTCAGATTGGGTTCGGCCAAGGTATGCACGACGCCCGCGCTTTCCATCGCACGCAGCGTGGCGGTGACCGACGGCAAACCCTTGGTAAGGCCGCTCGCGCTCAACGCGTTGCCGGGCACGAGCGGGGCGTTATTGGCGGTAAAGGGGTTGGCGTTGTTGAAATTCACCACCGCGGTGCCGTAGTTCATGCTGGCGCTGAGATCGATACCCAATTGCTTGACGAGACTGCGCTGCACTTCGGCGACGCTGACTTTCAGCATCACCTGGTCGCGGCCGCGTACCGAGATGGAATTGACGATCTTGTCGGGGCCGCCGGCCAGCCGCGCGGCCACATCGCCCGCCTGCTGTGCCTCGATCGGAGTGGATACCGACCCGGTCAGCATCACACTATCGCCGATGCCTTCAGCCTGAATACCAGCCGCGGGCAGCATTTGTTTCAACGCGGCACGAATGCCGTTGAGATCGCGTTTGATCGCAATGTCGTAGGCCGCGATCTGTTGGCCGGCGGCATCAAAGAACACGACGTTGGTTTGGCCGACGGCCGAACCGATAACATAGGCCCGCTGCGGCGAGCGGATGACGGCGTTCGCGATCTTCGGATCGGCCACCAGTACGTCCTTCACGTCGCGCGGCAAATCGATGATCATCGATTTGCCGATACCCAGCGATATAAAGCGAACCTTCGGCGCGACGTTTGATATGATCGCCGGTGCGATGTCGTCCTCGGCCGCCATCGCCGGAGCGACGGCGTAGTCGAACGCGAGCACACTTATCAACGGCAAAGCGCGGATCAGCGTGGTTCGCGTTGACGTCCATTTTCCCCTGCATCCCATTTTTTTCGTCCCCTCGTCACTTATGTCCTTTTGTTCATTTCACGGCGATGGATTGGCTTGTGGCGCCGTAGCGGACAATGTTGATCTTGTAGCGCCGAGACCATTCATCGGAGCTGATCTCAGCTTGATTGACGCCGGCCAGTTCCGCCACACGATGTCGTTGGACGCGAGCGTCTGGCCAAGACCGATGCCGGATTTGGCGACAAGAACGTCAATGGTCTGAAGCTGCGCGACAGGTTGGACGGCAGCAGGCGGCCTGATGCTCGTTCCGCTGGCGAAAGACGCCGCGACATCGCCGGCCCTGAGGGCGATGGTCAAAACGACAATACGGGCGACATTCATACGCATGATCTACTTTTACGCCAGGGTACTGAAAGGTCTCTGCGGGGAGCCTCCCCTCTAAGGATGACTAAGCGGTAAAGGTATAGGCGAGTTTGAAAGCCGAGGAGTTCGCGAAAGACGAGTGATCGATTTTTCCTCATGGTGAATGCGAGGTTATTGCTTCGAACATGTGGTTCGTTTGCGGTGTGCGATGGTTCGTATCTATGCTCGATCGCTGAATTTGACGGTCAAAAGCGATCGAGGAGCGCCTCATCTCGTTGGAGCAAGGCGCCGGCGACAAAGCCGATCGGGTGTGGTGGAAGGATTCACCATGCCCTGTAAAACTGCCGCCGCCGATCACATTTATCGGCGTCGAAATGCGATCGAGGGCGTATCACTTGGATCCTCAACCGCGCATGGACTTTGTTGCGGAAGGGAAAGGCCTGGCGCCCGCAAAGGCGGCGACCGATTTAAAATCTCTCTAAGTTAACGAGATTTGAGGCCGCCGCGCTTGACCTCAGTGCTAGTACCGCCGATCTGACGTCCTTAATCCCCGCAAGGGGTGAGTTTCTCATACGGTTGAAAAATACACGTCATGGCCGTCACTCATAAGAACGACAATAAAAACGACCCGGCGCCGCAAATGCGCTTGGGGTCGGCCAGACGCGGCTATTGCGGGGTGATCCATCACCTTGCGACGGATGAGGCCAATTCGGCGCTGTCGGCGCTCGAACTTGAAAGCCGGCTGATCGAACTCGGGTTTGTCGAGGGTGCCAAGGTCGAGGTGCTTCACGAAGGCCTTGTCGGACGCGACCCGATTGCGGTGCGGATCGAGAACGTGACGGTTGCGGTGCGCCGGCGCGAGGCGATGGCCGTCATTGTCGTCTGACGAAACGGTACAGCGCCATGGAAGCCCCGTTAATGCATCTGGCCCTGGTGGGGACGCCCAATAGCGGCAAGACCTCGCTGTTCAATGCGCTGACCGGCAGCCGCCAAAAGGTTGCGAACTATCCCGGCGTCACCGTCGAACGCAAAGAAGGTTTTTTCGTCACCCCTCTCGGACGGCAGGCTTCGGTGGTCGATTTGCCGGGCACCTATTCTCTGCGCGGCCGCAGTCCCGACGAAGAAATCACCCGCGATTTCGTGCTGGGGCGCGCCACCGGCGAGGCGCTTCCCGACCTCGTGCTCTGTGTGGCGGATTCTACCAATCTGCGATTGACGATACGGCTGCTGCTGGAGCTCAAACGGACCGGCCGCCCGTTGATGCTGGTGCTCAACATGTTCGACATCGCAAACCGGCGCGGCGTGAGCGTCGATGCCTTGCGCATGTCCGAAATGCTGGGCGTTCCCGTCGTCACGTCGATCGCTGTACGCAAAGGCGGAATCGCCGATTTGTTGCGTAAGACCGACGAGATCGCGTTGCAAGCGCCGGCTCCTGCGCAACAAAATCTTTGGCAGCCATTGTCGGTCGCCGAGCTTCGCGCCACCCAGCGCGAGGCCGATCGTATTATCGCGGCTACCGTCAGCCTTCCGGCCAGACCCGACACCTGGACGGCGCGGATCGACGCCGTGGTGTTGCATCCATTGGCAGGCCTTGCGATTCTCGCTCTCGTCCTGTTCGTCATGTTCCAGGCGGTGTTTGCGTGGGCGCAGCCGTTGATGGAGTTGCTGTCGGCCGCCTTTTCGGCGCTCGGTCAATTGGTGAACGACACCTTGCCCGCGGGACTCTTGCAGAGCTTCCTTCAAAACGGCGTCATTTCCGGCGTCGGCAGTGTCATCGTCTTCCTGCCCCAGATCATCATCATCTTCCTGTTCATTCTTCTCTTGGAAGATTTCGGCTACATGGCGCGCGCCGCGTTCCTGATGGACCGGATTATGGGCGGCGCGGGCCTGCACGGCCGGGCCTTCATTCCCCTGCTCTCAAGTTTTGCCTGCGCCATTCCCGGCATCATGGCGACGCGTGTGATCGACAACCGTCGCGATCGGTTGACGACGATCCTGATCGCGCCGCTGATGACCTGCTCGGCGCGAATCCCGGTCTATACTTTGATCATTTCGGCCTTCATTCCCGCCGAGCAGGTGTGGGGATGGATCAATCTGCGCGGCCTCGTGATGTTCGGTCTTTACGCGGCCGGCATCACCAGCGCCCTCGGCGTCTCTTTCCTGATCAAATTCTTTATGTTGCGCGACTACGCGCCGGCGCCCTTTATGTTGGAACTGCCGGATTACAAAATGCCGCGTGTCCGCAGCATCGTCATCGGCGTCTATACGCGGGCAAAGATGTTTTTGCAGCGGGCCGGCACCACGATCTTCTCGATGATGGTGCTGATCTGGTTCTTGGCATCGTTTCCGACCCCGCCAATGGGCGCGGAAGGCCCCGCCATCAATTATAGTCTGGCCGCGATCATCGGTCAGACCTTGGCGCCGCTATTTGCGCCGCTTGGCTTCAACTGGCAAATCGTGGTGGCCCTGATTCCGGGCATGGCGGCGCGCGAAGTCGCGGTTGCCGCGCTCGGCACCGTCTATGCGATCGAGGGCGGCAAGGAAGCCGCCGATCAGATCGGCCAAGTATTGGCCACGAAATGGAGCTTGGCGACGGCGCTGGCGCTGCTCGCTTGGTATATCTTCGCGCCGCAATGCGCTTCCACGCTCGCCGTCATCCGGCGTGAAACCGGAAGCACGAAATGGATGGCGCTGACCTTCGCCTACATGTTTGTTCTGGCTTATGCCGCGAGTTTCGCGACCTATAATATTGCCGTCATATTTGGTGTGGGATAGCCGCCGCCCCTTCTTTGCGGCCCGGCTCGATTGGCGCGGCCCACTTTAGTTTTGTTCTAATTCTAATGTGGAGAAATTCCAGTTCCGCCGTGCCGATTCCGAATCCCCTAACTCGGCGGCAGTGACTATGAGATGCTCCGGAGAACGCGGAATGTTTGACCGCCGCGGATCGGGGGCCTCATGTCATTTTCTCTCTCTCTTCGCGAGACCGGCATCAAGCGGACGTTGCTCATGGCGAGCGTCCTGTCCGCGGGCGCGTGTGGCAATGCCTGGTCCGCGGACGGTGACGTCAACGAAGCCCTGCTGAAGAAAATGGAGGCCATGGAGCAGCGCATCCAATCGCTCGAAGCTGAACTCAAGCAGAAGCAGATGGGCGGCGCCAAAATGTCAGCCGCTTCAGCCGAAAAGCCATCGCCAGCCGAAAAAAAGCAGATAGCTGCATCCGATGGAATGCGAAAAAAAATCCCGGCACCGGATTCCGGCGGGGATGCCAAAGTCGCGGCAAGCACAGAGCCGGCGCAGGAGCCTCGAAATAAACCGGCGCCCAAATCAAAAAACCTCGACCTCGCAACGCCGCCGTCCAACCTTCCGCTTCTTGGCTTGGCGCCCTCGCCCGTGGCCGGACTGAGCCTCGGGGCCTATGGCGAGGTCAAATTTGGCTCGATGCAAAATCCTGCCGCCAATGGCCAGTGGCAAAGCGGGTTCGACACCGCGCGCATGGTGCTGTTGCCGACCTATGCGATCACCGACAATATCATTTTTAACGCCGAGATCGAATTCGAGCATGCCGGCTCAGGTTTCGACAATGACGATAAATTGCATGGCACCGCCGAGATCGAGCAGCTCTGGATCGATTTCAAGATCGTGGATCCGTTCAACTGGCGCGCGCCCGGCGTCGATCTGGTGCCGATCGGATACATCAATCAGCATCACGAGCCGACGCAGTTTTACAGCGTCAACCGGCCCGAGCTCTACAACAGCATCATTCCCTCGACCTGGAAAGTGCCGGGCACCAGCGTCTACGGCACGATCACCGAGGAATTGAAGTATCAGGTGATGCTCAGCGCCACCAATGAGGATTTTGGCGATTCCTTCAGCAATCGGACCGCGGCCAAGACCGTCCCGCTGCCTGGCACGCCCTATTTCCCCGGCATTGACGGGCTCAACGCGCTGGCCTTCTCAAATCCGCCACTGGGTGACTTCCAGCAGCTTTCCAATACCCTGGCGGTATCCGGCCGGCTCGACTTCACGCCGACATTCCTCCCCGGTTTTGGTGGCAGTGTCAGCGCCTATTACTCGCCCAATACGACGCCGCGTGGCGCCCATGGCGATCTCGGCAACGTCCTCGGCAGTTCGAGCCTTTCGATGTTCGACGCCGAATTTCGCTACCGCGTGCCCGATACCGGCCTCGAACTGCGCGGCGAATATGTCTATGTCGGCTTCGGTAATCCGGCGAATTTGCGCGCCAATAATGACAGCGATCCCGCCGACAATGTCGGCAAATCGATGTATGGCTATTCGGGTGAGGTCGCCTACCACTTCCCGCTCGGCAGCATCTTGAAAAGCGATTGGGAGGCGGTCCCGTTCTATAATTACACTTATGAAAATCTGCAGACCGGCGGATTTGCCGGCACCGATCTCAATCTGCCGACCGGGTCGGGCCAGCGCCAATTCCACACCGCGGGTGTTGCGATCTTCCCATCGCCCAAAGTGGTGCTCAAGGCGACTTATCAAAGGGTGATCGACAAGAGCCTTACTGGTGCCTTGTCAGATTCGTTTTTGGGTGGTGTGGGATTCTTTTTTTAAAGCAGACGCGGCATTTTCGACAGACAGGATGGAAGATCGATCGATGACGAAATGGATTCGATATACGTTACCGGCGGCCACGATCGCCGCGATGGCATCGCCCACCTATGCGATGCAGTATCTGTCGATCGAAGAAGCGCAGAAACAGGCTTTCCCGTCCGCCACGCGCTTCGACGAGGTTCAGGCTGGGCGGGTCTGGAGGGCTGAGGCAGGCGGGCATGTCATCGGATTTTTCATCTTCGACCGGGTCGTGGGCAAGCACCTCTTTATCGACTATGCCGTGGCGTTGACGCCGGCGGGCGCGGTGCATAGCGTCGAAATCCTGCAATATCGGGAGTCCTATGGTGGCGAAGTCAGAGGCCCAAGCTGGCTTGCGCAATTTGTTGGAAAGACCAGCGCCAGTCCGCTCAAGATCAACAGCGATATCAGAAATATCGCGGGCGCGACGTTGTCGTCGCTCCATGTCACCGAAGGCGTGAAAAGAGTATTGGCGACCTATGGCAACCGCCTCAAATAAAACGAGACGCGCTCGACCTCTGCTTGGGACCTTCGTGGAGATCGAAGCCAAAGGCGCGGTCGCATCCGAAGTCCATCGCGCGATCGATGCCGCATTCGAGGCGGTTGCAATCGTTCACCGGCTGATGAGCTTTCACGATTTCGACAGCGACGTGAGCCGCCTCAATCGCGAGGCCTTCGATCGGCCCATCAAGGTTCACGACTGGACTTTCCGCGTCCTGGAGACGGCCATCGCGCTTCATCGCCGCTCGAACGGCATTTTTAATGTCGCGGTCGCGCCGCTCCTTCAAAGCCGGGGATTATTGCCTTCGTCCAACGGCGAGGTCCCGGCCGACAGCGTCGCGCGGGATGCCGTCGAGCTTCTCGATGGACAGATGGTCCGTTTTCAGCATCGCCATGTGAGGATCGATCTCGGTGGCATCGCCAAAGGCTTCGCGGTCGATCAGGCGCTCGGCGCGCTTCGCAAGTCAGGCGAAGTGAATGGCGGTCTGGTCAATGCTGGCGGCGATCTCGCCGCCTTTGGCACAGAGCCGCAGTCGGTCCATATCCGGCATCCGCGCGATCCCGGCCGCGCGGCCTGCCGCATCGAGATTACCGACGAGGCGCTAGCATCGACGGCGCGTCGATTCGATCCCTACCACTCATCCGACACGACCAGTTCCGCGATTGTCGGCCCCGCCGGCGGGCCGCCGGTCGATGAAATCGATGGCGTGACGGTGCGCGCGCCCACTTGCATGATCGCCGATGCGCTGACCAAAGCCGTGATGATTTCCGGCACGAATGCCGCCGGTTTGCTTGAGCTCTATCATGCAAATGCGCTACTGCTCTCGGCGAACGGCGACGTTCAAATCTCTCCCGAATGGCAACACGCAGTGCACCTTGCGGCTTAGCTCCTCATTTCGATATGCGATCTATGCGGCTTTCGCGGTGCTGCTGGCGACCGGCGCCGGCTGGCTCGTCGCGGATTGGCAAAAGGATCTCTCAAGCGATGAGATCTGGCAGCAAAGCATGGTCTATCTCCTGATGGCGCATGGCGGCACCGCGATGGCGGCGCTGCTGTTGCTCGGCGCGTTGATTCCGGTGCATCTGAAACGGGCTTGGCGGCGGCGAAAAAATCGCATTTCCGGGTCGTTCATGGTTTCGTTCAACGCGGTGCTGATCCTGACCGCTTTCGGGCTCTATTATCTTGGGTCGGAAACGCTGCGGCCCTGGATGAGCTGGATCCATATTGCGGTCGGATTTTTGCTGGCCTTATTGTTTCCCTTGCATATTTATTGGGGCCGGCGCCGCCCGATTTAGTCGCGATGGCGGTTCGAGCGCGCATGGGACGCGGCTATTGCAACCCGGTGTCGTTGCTGGTGCGTTTTTTGGCGAGGTCCATTTCGGTCACGGCGATCAGAATCTCGGCGCGGGTTTTCAGATCGGGCGCTTCCAGCAGCGCCTGTTTTTCCGGCGGCCCGTAAGGCGACATCATCGCAAGCGCATTGACGAGGGCTTCATTGGGCGCGCTTTCGATTCCCTCCCAATCGACCTTGAGGTTGTTGGCTTTGAGGAACTCCGTCAGTGCCGCGAGCAGGGCCTCGCGATTGACGGCCTCCTCGCCCTTTCGCGCGGTGAAATCGTCAAGATAGGGGAAATAGTCCACCTTGCACTGCCGATAGGGCGTCAGCACGGTTTCTTCCGCAACCACCTTAAAGCGGGCGATGCCGGTGAGTTCGAGGATATAACGGCCGTCGCCGGATTCGGCGAACTGGGTGATGCGGCCGGCGCAACCGACGCGAAACAGCTTCGGATGGGTTTCGTCCTGCGAATGGGAAACGTCGGGTTGGATCATCCCGATCAGGCGATGGCCGTCACGGAAGGCATCATCGACCATGGCCAGGTAGCGTGGTTCGAAAATGTTGAGCGGCATTTGCCCGCGTGGCAGCAACAGCGCGCCGGACAAGGGGAACACCGGAATGATCTCGGGCAGGTCCGAAGGTCCGTGATATACGCCATTGATCGGCATTTGCGGGTCCCCACCACTTCGCGCATATCGCGCTATGGTTCAGCCCACCGCCCGCATCACCCCATCGCGCGGTAAGGCTCGTTCAACGTTCGCGCAAAAGCAAAGCTACGCGAACAAAATTGTCGACAGCCGTTTCCTTCCCTCAACGGTGGCTTCATCCGCCGGGCCCCAGGCATCGAAGAATTGTACCAGTTGTTTTCGCGCGCCATCCTCGTTCCACTTGCGGTCGCGTTTGACGATCTCAAGCAATTGATGGGTCGCCTCGCTTCGCTTGCCGGCGGCGTTAAGCGCGGTCGCCAGATCGAATCTGGCCTGATGGTCGAGCGGGTTTGCGGCGACTTTCTGTTCGAGTTCGGCCACCGGGCCGAGAGAGCTCGCCTGCTCGGCGAGATCGATCGCGGCCTGCACGGCCTTGACGGCGGCGTCGCCGCGCTTGGATTCCACCACCATCGCCAAGGTCTGCTTGGCCTGATCGATCGCGCCGGTCGTGACGTAGCATTTCGCCAACCCCGCCAACGCGGCGATATTGGCGGCGTCGGCGGCGAGGACTTCGGCATAGATCGAAGCGGCGGTGGCGGGGTCGCCTTCGGCGAGAAAGGTTTCGGCCTCTTTGAGGACTTCCGCGATGTTGGGCGCGCCAGGCATGCCCGCGGTCAGCTTGTCGACAAAGGCCGTAACCTGGCTTTCCGGCAACGCGCCCATGAATCCATCGGCCGGCTGGCCGTTCGCAAAGGCGATCACGGCCGGAATCGATTGAATGCCCATCTGGCCGGGGATGGCCGGATGATCGTCGATATTCATCTTGACCAGTTTGACCTTGCCCTTGGCGGCGCGGACGACCTTTTCAAGGATCGGCGTAAGCTGGCGGCAGGGGCCGCACCAAGGCGCCCAAAAATCGATCAGCACCGGCTGCCGCTTCGACTCCTCGATAACGTCCTTTACGAAACTTTGGGTGGTGGTCTCCTTGATCAGATCGGGCGCGGCTTGCGGTGCCGCCGCGCCACCCTGCTCTACTATCGTCACGGGAATCCTCGCCTGATGTCTTGACCTGATGCCTTGCGGACTCGGCTTTCTTTAGCACGGCCCGACGCCGCGTTTCAGAAGTTCTCCCACCCAAATGGCGGCTTGTCAGGAAATTTCAATCGGTTTTCGGCTAATTCGGCCCGATTGGTGGATGGGACGGACAATTGGCGGGTCTATTCGGTGAGATTTCATGCCAATTTCGCCAAATGGGGCAAATATCCAGCTTTCGGGCCGTTCGATAGAAGTGTGCTGGCTGTTGCATTCGACAGCCGCATTTGGCATAGCTCTGCCGGTCGCCGGTGACGATCCGGCGACAATCTCAAAGGATGCGGGTGTAGCTCAGGGGTAGAGCACGACCTTGCCAAGGTCGGGGTCGAGGGTTCGAATCCCTTCGCCCGCTCCAAGATTTCGATTGTCCGACCCGGACACATGGAACAGCCGCAATCTGACGCATCTCCGATGCTTTGGGTGCCTGCTGCAAGGGCGATTGTCACCCCCGCAAACTCTCATAGGCTTTGAGATGGGTATAGGCGATCCGGAGCTTTGGTACCGGGACCTTCGCGGCATCGCCCCGCGCGATCAAATCACCAATCACGTGATCGGCCTCGACCCGTGCGCCGGCTTGGATATCTCGGAACATCGAGGCGGTCAGTTGTGAACCCGCCGTGGTCAGCATGCCGCGGGCGCGTTCGAAGAAGGGTCCCGTCGGGGCATGACCTTCGGCGGTTGCGACGGCACTGCATTCCTCCAACATGCCGAGGATGAAATCCTGACCCGCGGGTGCCGCGAGAATATGGCCGATCGGCGCGCGCATGGAACAGGTCGAGGCGGCGAGCGAAGCCAGAAAAACCCATTTCTCCCACATGTCCTGAATGATTTGCCGGCTCGCCGCCGCGCCAAATTTGCCGCTCGCCATTACTTCCGCGATGGCGTGGACCCGATCGGAAAGATTTCCGTCGCGCTCACCAAATCCGAGCGATTGCATCGGCGCGAGTTGAACGATCTCGCGCTGCTCGTTCAGCGTCGCCGCGATGGCACAAAGGCCACCGAGGACATGGCGAGGCCCGAATTTCCGGTCGAGGACATCCAGGTGACGCATGCCGTTGAGAAGCGGAATGATCGCGGTTTTCGGCCCGACCGCCGGTGCAAATGAGATGATCGCGTCGTCCAGATCGAACGCTTTGCAGCTCAACAGCACGGCGTCGAATTTTTCCTTGAGTTGATCGGCCTGCACTGTCGGCGGCGCGGCCAAGGTCGCATCGCCATGGGGGCTTTTGATCACGAGGCCGGCGGTGGCGAGTTCCAAGGCGCGGCGCGGGCGGACCAGGAACGTCACGTCGCGGCCGGCTTGCAGCATTCTGCCGCCGAAATATCCGCCGATGGCGCCGGCACCGACCACGAGAATGCGCATATGTTAGGACCTTTTCTTTTATGGAAGGGGCTTCGCTCGAAAGCATTTTCCGTTCTGATTCAGTCAGAGCAGGTGATGCGTTAGCGGGTTTACGTTGACGCCGGGCGGCGGCACGTCGTCGTCGGGGACGAAGAAATCCGACATCAGCAGGACCGACGGATCGACCCGGTAGTGCTCGAACTCCCGCATGCCGCTGGCATAAAGTATTTTGTCATCGATGCAAAACTGCCCCGTGAACTCGCGCGATGGCTTGGTCAGAATTGCGTGAGCGGCATCGCCCATGATTTCGGGTTTGCGGCTCGCGCGCATCATGGCATCGCCGCCGAGCAGATTGCCGACCGCGGCGGTCGCGATCGTGCTGCGCGGCCAGAGCGCGTTGACCGCAACGCCTGAGGATTTCAGCTCGCCGGAGAGGCCGAGGACGCACATGCTCATGCCAAATTTCGCCATCGTATAGGCGGTGGAGCGCTCAAACCATTTCGCCTTCATGTCGAGCGGCGGCGATAGCATCAGGATGTGGGGATTTTCAGCCTTCTTCAGATGCGCAATGCAATATTTCGATACCATGAAGGTGCCGCGGGTATTAATGCCTATCATCAGGTCGAACCGCTTCATGTCGGTTTGTTGCGAATCGGTAAGGTTGATGGCGCTGGCATTATTGACGCAGATGTCGATGCCACCGAACTCGGCGACAGTCTTGCCGATGGCCGAAATCACCTGCGCTTCATCCCTGATGTCGCAAACGAGCGGCAGTGCTTGACCGCCGGCCGCGCGAATTTCCTCGGCCGCCGTATAGATCGTGCCTTGGAGTCTCGGATGTGGTTCCGCGGTTTTCGCGGCAATCGCGACATTGGCGCCGTCACGGGCGGCGCGCAGCGCGATCGCCAATCCAATGCCGCGGCTGGCGCCGGAAATAAAGAGGGTCTTGCCTTTGAGCGATGTCATGGCGGGCCTCCGTTGGTCTTAACCGGATTGCTGTGATTGGTGATCTTACCACTATTCTCCCGCCGCTTCCGCGCCGCGGCTGCGCGGATCGGGGGCGCCGAACACGCCGTCTGGGGTTAGCGCGATCGAATTGGCGGATGTCTGTCCCATCGGTTCGACCACACGATGGCCTCTGGCGCGCAGTTCGGCCAGCGTCTCCTCGGCAAAGCCGCGCTCGACCCGCACTTCGTCGGGAAGCCATTGATGGTGCAGGCGCGGCGCCGCCACCGCGGCGGCGATGTCCATGTGATAGTCAAGCACATTGACGATCACTTGCAAGACGGTCGAGATAATCCGGCTGCCGCCGGGCGATCCTGTCACCAGCACCGGTTTGCCGTCTTTGAGCACGATGGTCGGCGACATCGACGATAAGGGTCGTTTGCCAGGCCCCGGCAAATTGGCTTCGAATCCGACCAGACCATAGGCGTTGGAGGCGCCTGGCGCGGCAGTAAAATCATCGAGTTCATTATTGAGCAGGACGCCAGTGCCGTCAGCGACGAGACCGACGCCATAACTGAAATTCAGCGTATAGGTATTGCTGACCGCATTGCCGAATTGATCGACGATGGAAAAATGCGTGGTGTTGCTGCCTTCGTGGGGCGATACCGCGGATATCGTATCGCTCCACGGCGTGGCACGGTCGAGATCGATGCTGGCGCGTTGTTTGGCGGCGTAGTCTTTGGTCATCAGCATCGCCACCGGCGCGCTGACAAAAGCGGGGTCGCCGAGATAGCGAGCCCGATCGGCATAGGCGCGCTTCATCGCCTCGACCAAGAGATGCAGCGAAGGCGCGGAACCCTGGTGCATCTCGCCCAAGGGAAATCCCTCAAGGATATTGAGCGTCTCTACTACGCCGACCCCGCCTGAAGAGGGCGGCGGCATCGCGACAATGTCGTAGCCTCGATAGGTGCCGCGCACCGGCACGCGAAGGACGGGTTGATATGATCTAAGATCGTCCAGCGTCATGATGCCGCCGGCATCGGCGATCGCCTTGGCAAGCTTTCCGGCGAGCGGACCTTGGTAGAAGCCGCTCGGTCCTTGGGCTGCAAGGGTTGAAAGCGTGGCGGCGAGGTCGGTCTGGACCAACAGGTCGCCCTCGCGCAACGAGGTGCCATCGCTGCGCGAAAAAATCTTCGCCGATGACGGCCAGCGCGCCAGCCGCCGATGCCATTCCGGCAATGTGTCGGCGATATCATCGGCGATGACGATGCCGTTCCGTGCCAGATCGATGGCCGGTTGCAGCAACTCGGCGAGGGTGAATCTTCCCGAACCGTATTTTTCAAGCGCCAGCGTCAGCCCCGCCGGCGTGCCGGGGACGCCGATGCCAAGCGCGGAATCGCGCGATTTGGCGTTGTCGGGCTTGCCGTCGGACCCGAGGAAAAGAGTGGGCGTGGCGGCGGCCGGCGCGGTCTCGCGGTAATCGATGGCAACATCTTCATGACGATCCGCCGAATGGATGACCATGAATCCGCCACCGCCGAGGTTCCCCGCGCGGGGATAGGTCACGGCCATCGCAAAGCCGGTCGCGACCGCCGCATCGACCGCGTTGCCGCCGCGCCGCAAAATTTCCGCGCCGATTCGCGCCGCCGTCTTCTCCTGGGCGACCACCATGCCGTGTTCGGCGCGCACCGGCCGCGCGGTGGTCTGAGGCGCGGGGACGCCGTGGCGCATGTCCTGCGCCACCACGGGAGCACAAAAGCCGAGAATAAGCGCGATGGTGGCGAAGATTCGAAATCGTGTGGCCATGAAAGGGATCATCAGCGTTCCTTCATCCGAGAAAAATGCGAAGGCATGCCGTCGCCACGAATGTTACATGGCGCCTTATATCAGGGGCAATACTCGCGCGTGTGGTGGGATGAAGGATTTGCGTTCTCAATGCCGGAAATGGCGCACGCCGGTGAAGACCATGGCGATGCCATGGGCGTCGGCCGCCTCGATCACTTCTTGGTCGCGCACCGAGCCGCCGGGTTGAATGACCGCGGTGGCGCCGGCCTCGATGCAGGTCAGCATGCCGTCGGCAAACGGGAAGAACGCATCGGATGCCACGACCGAGCCCTTGGTGAGCGGCACGGCGAGTTTCAATTCCCGGGCGGCGTCTTCCGCCTTGCGCGCCGCGATCCGCGCGGAATCCACCCGGCTCATCTGACCCGCGCCGATACCGACGGTCGCCAAATCTTTTGCATAGATGATGGTGTTCGATTTCACGTGCTTGGCGACACGGAACGCGAATGTGAGGTCGCGAAGCTCAGCTTGGCTCGGCGCGCGCTTGGTCACGGCCTTCAGTGTCATATCGTCGATGACGGCGTTGTCGCGGCTTTGCACCAATAAGCCGCCCGCAACCGTCTTGGCGGTCAGTCCCGCGCCGCGCGGATCGGGCAACCCGCCCGCCAGCAAAAGCCGCAAATTGCGCCGCGCCGCGACAATGGCGATAGCCTCCTCGGTGGCGTCCGGCGCGATGATCACCTCGGTGAAGATTTCGGTAATCGCGCGCGCCGCCTCCGCATCGAGCCTCCGATTGAGCGCGACAATGCCGCCGAACGCGGATGTCGAATCGCAAGCCAGCGCTTTGCGGTAGGCACTGATAAGATCGGCGCCTTCGGCGACGCCGCAAGGGTTGGCGTGTTTGACGATCACGCAGGCCGCGGTGCGGGCCGAATCGAATTCGGCGACGCATTCATAAGCGGCGTCGGTATCGTTGATATTGTTGTAGGAAAGTTCCTTGCCCTGCAATTGCCGCGCGGTCGCGACGCCCGGACGCTTATCGGGTGTGCGATAGAACGCGGCGGTCTGGTGCGGATTTTCGCCATAGCGCAGCGATTGGATCAGGCGTCCGCCAAGGGCGCGAAAATCCGGCGCTTCGATCGCAAGCTCACGCGCGAACCAGTTTGCGATCGCCGCGTCATAAGAAGCGGTGCGGGCATAGGCCTTGGCGGCAAGACGGCGGCGCAAATCGCGCGTGGTGGCGCCGTGATGGGCCGCAAGCTCATCGAGCACGGTTTGATAATCCCGCGGTTCGACGACGACCGCGACGTCGTCATGGTTTTTTGCCGCTGCGCGAATCATCGCCGGTCCGCCGATATCGATATTTTCGATGCACGTTTCGAAATCGGCGCCCTGATCGACCGTTGCTTCGAACGGATAGAGATTGACGACCAAAAGATCGATCGGCGCGATACCGTGGCTTTGCATCGCCTGGGCGTGTTCGGCATTGTCGCGGATCGCGAGCAATCCGCCATGCACCTTGGGGTGCAGGGTCTTGACCCGTCCATCCATCATTTCGGGAAACCCAGTCAGCTCTGATATGTCTTTCACTTGCAGGCCGGCCGCCGCGAGTGCCTTCGCGGTGCCGCCGGTGGAGACGAGTTCGACGCCGTGGCTTGAGAGCGTGCGCGCAAATTCGATCAGTCCGGACTTATCGGAAACGGAGAGCAGAGCGCGGGTCACGCGGCGGGGATGGTCGATCATATTTCAGTTCCAAATGACGAGAGCGGGTAGCATGGTTTTGTTGGTCATCAAACCCTGACATAAAGCGGCGTGTTGTCTTGGCCACACATATTACAGCGGCAATTCCGGTTCGCGGCGCGCGCTTCGTTTTGCGGCCGTCGTCGCAGCCGGTGATGAAGAACGCGCAAAATTCCAGCGGACCGAGGTCGCGTGGTGTAAATCCTGGCGAATCACGATCTGAGAGGTGCGGCGGGGACCGTCGCTTCCGGAAAGAAACACGCTGTCCTCGAGTTCGACCTTGTCGTCGAGGGCCTCAAAGGTCCAAACGTCGCGGTTGGGCAACACCAGCATGACGCCCCGCGCGTCGCTGAGGCGGCTTGCTTTTACCGAAGGGTGCAGATGAAACCGCAGCGCATAATCGGCTTGTTGGCCCTTGATCCGGCCGTGAGGGGCCGGCGATAGGGTGTCTTCGCCGTCAAGCCGCGCTCCATCGGGCGAGAGCATCAAGACCCGGCGATGCACCA
>DATGJS010000073.1:0-27000 GCA_035295025.1 Bradyrhizobium sp. | reverse complement strand
GCTTTCGAAAGCGGCGGTGATGCGCGGCGGGGGATCGGCGAGTTCACTCCGGCAGCGGAATGAACTCGTGCTCGTGGGGGACGGGCGCAAACCGGCCGGACTTCCAATCCTGCTTGGCCTGCTCGATCCGTTCCTTACTGGAGGAAACGAAGTTCCACCAGATGTGACGGGGGCCTTCCAGGGCATCTCCACCGAGAAACATCATGCGCGTCGCCTTTGGCGTCTTGACGGTGATGCGGTCGCCGGGACGAAACACCAGAAGGCGCGGGCCTTCGTAGCGATCCCCCGCAATCTCGACCTCGCCGTCCACGATATAGATCGCGCGCTCTTCATGGTCGGCGTCAAGCGGCACGCTGGAGCCTGCCGCCGCCGTCACCTCGGCATAGAACCAGGGTGAGACCATCGCGACCGGCGATGTCGCGCCGAATGCATGGCCGGCGATCACGCGCGCATGGATGCCGCGATCGGTCACGACCGGCAGGTCGGCTGCCGCATAATGCTGGAAGGTCGGCGCGATTTCTTCTTTATCCGCCGGCAGCGCGATCCAGCTTTGCAAGCCCAGCATGGTCTGGCCGGTTTTTCGTTGCAGGTCCGGCGTGCGCTCGGAATGGGCGATGCCGCGGCCCGCCGTCATCAGATTCATCGCGCCGGGCTCAATTTCCAGGACATTGCCCTCGCTGTCGCGGTGCATGATGCTGCCGTCGAACAGATAGGAGACGGTGGCGAGCCCAATATGCGGGTGCGGGCGCACATCCATGCCCTTGCCCGAGATGAACTGCACCGGCCCGAAATGGTCGAAGAAAATGAAGGGGCCGACCATTTGCCGCTTGCCGTGCGGCAGCGCGCGGCGGACTTCAAAGCCGTCGCCGAGGTCGCGGGTGCGTGGCACGATCACAAGTTCCAGCGCGTCGCAGGATAAGGGGTCGCCGGGAATCGGATCGTTGGAGGGTTGCCAGCTCATGGTCTTTCTCCACTGACTGTTTAGCCGCATCATAGCAGCAATTGCGGAATCGGCACGCAACTTATTCCCGCGGCGCGAAGGCGCCCGAGTGATGGTGTATCGTCCGCCCAAAAGAGGGCGTGGGGAATGCCGGGCGCACCAATGCGCCCGCAGCCTCATGTGCGAAAGTGAAAAAGCACACGAGCAAAGTCACCACGGTCGCACCGGTTTCACCCGGCATTCCCGCACGCGAATGGTTTTAACGGTTTGCTTCGTGCTCTCCCTGGTGATCGGGCTTTCTTGTCACCATCGCCGGCGGGATCATCCCTGCCGGCTTGATGCCAGCGTCGAGGCATCAGGACCACACGACTTCGCCGTCCGCTTTCGCGCCGTTCGTCTTGCGCCGCCAAAGCGTCCACCGCATCCCGCGTCCAACGTTTCGTGACGATCGCGAAGCGCCCCTCTTGATGGGTGCGGGATGGGTGCGACAATGCGGGTGATTTGGGGTTGTGATCAACTGCGACAAAATGGCACGATGGGCAAATCAGGTGACGCTGAGAAAAGCTGTCAAGACCTTATTGTCATCGCGAGCGGACACGAAGCGATCCAGACTCGCAAACAAGACTGGATCGCTTCGTCGCTTTCAGCTCCTCGCGATGACGGCCTCTTCCAGTCGCGTCCTCGTCATTCCGGCGCGCGCGTTGCGTATATTCTCTCCGTGTCATTCCGGGGCGCGGAGGGCAACGCGAGCGGCTTCTACCACCCGCGCCAACCCCAACCCCGATAGCCCCATCCGTAATAAGGTCCGTAATAGGGGTAAGGGCGGTAATACACCGGCGGCCTGACATAGACCGGACCCTCATCGATTTCCTCCTCGACGATTTCAGGCCCCCGCGGCGCCGGGCGCGGGCCCAAGCCGACATTGCGCGCGATGACGAAACCGTCCTTGCCGTCCACCGATGCCTCGCACCAGCCATTGGTGCATTTGCCGATCTCGACGGTTGTTCCCTTCGAGATGAGCGTGAGCACCTCGCTGGTGGTGCCGGGCGATTTCCGCAAATTCGTCTCCGCGGTGGTCGCGATCGGCTTGGCTGTTGCGCAAACGATCGACGCCAAGGTGAGGATGACGGCACATGCCGCGGCTCTTGCAAAGGTCATGGCTCAATGTCCCCTGTTGGTGATGCCAAGGCAAAAGAATGCCGAGGGATGCTGATTTTGTCTTGTTAAAATTCTGTAAGTGTTCAGGCGACTTCCAGCGTCAGGAATTTTCCTGATCGTCTCCCCGAGCTTTTGCCGCGCCAGATGCAAGTCGTATCGTTTTTGCAAATTGAGCCAGAGGTCCGGCCCGTTGCCGCACAGTTTCCCGAGCCGCAACGCCATGGTGGGCGTCACCGGCTGCCTTTCCTCCAGGATGTCGTAGAGCGTTTGGCGCGAGACGCCGAGGAGCCTGGCGATCTCCGTCTTAGGCCGATCGAGTACCGGCAAGATTTCGTCGCGAAGAAGTTCACCGGGATGCATCGGCGGCAAACCTCGCTTCGAGAGTTTTCGGGTCATGAATCTGTCCTCAACCTGTAGAATGGGTGGAGCAGCCTCGTCCGCCGTAGCTCAACGGGCGAAGGCGGAAGCAATACCCATCAATACCTATTGTCGCTGACGGGTTTCGCAAAACGCTCAACCCATCCCACGCGCTACTTCGCATCCGCCGCCGGCGCGCTTGCGGGGGCGGGCATGGCTGCCTCGGGTATCGCGGGTTTGACGGTCCCGCCCGTAAAGCGCTCGATCACCGAGCGTACCGCATCGCGCGTCTTGCGGTCTTTCACCGCATCGAGCAGCGGAGCGGTCGCCGGCGAGCGGCGGATCAAACTGTCGGGATCGGGGAAAATCAGGGGATCGTCCCACGGGCCCTGCACCACGAAGGGCAGTTCAAAAGTTGGCGCGGCATTGGGCGCGGCGTCGGCCGCGACTAGGCTTGCCACCCCCTTGATGTCGAATTCGCGCGAAGGCACCGAGGCCGTGCCCGACAGCGTGATCCGCGCGGGGCCATCGAGGCGGACATCCTCCAGCGTCGCCGTGCCGTCGGCGAATTTCACCGCCATGGTGAGATTATTGTAAGGCGTCGATCCCGAGCGGAAATTGCCCGTGCCCGAGAGCGGCCTTCGTTCGAGCCGCCTGAGCAATTGTTCGGCGTTGAAGCCGGAGATCGCGCCGTCATGGCCCGATAGCATCGCGCTGCCGTCGAGCGATTGCGCCAGCGCAAACGGGCTCGAGCCGGAAGCCGAAAGCGAGACGCCGAGATTGCCGCGCCCGGATAATTTGCCGATGCCGAACAACTCACTGGCGCAGGCCTGCAAATCGACATCGGTGAATTGGAACTGGGCCTTCACGTCGGCATTGGCGTCGATCCGCGACAGCCCGAACGAGCCCTTGGCGATGCCGCCATAGATTTGCGCTTCCACGACGCTGAGCGCCAGCGCGCCGCCGCGCAAATTGGTGCTGATCGCGGTGCGGCCGAGCTTGGACAGCCCGACGGTGACGCGCGCGGCGGAAAGGCGGATATCGAGATCGGTCGTCGACAGCGAATTGAGGTCGAACAACTGCCGGTTCCAGTCGCGCGCGCCGCTGGCGAGCAGGCGGAAGGTCGAGATGTAAGGCGTGAAGTCGAGGCTGTCGGCGGCCAGCGTCGCCTGCAAGGATTGTCTGCCATTGTTGGAATAGGTCATCACGCCCTCGGCGATATTGCCGTCGAGTTCGGCATTGACATTGGTGAGCGCCACCGAACCGCCCACCGCGTTGGCGCGCGCCTTCAGCGTGAAACGGCCGAAGCCGCCGCTGCCGGGCGGGGCCTGTCCGGTCCATCGCAGCGCGTTGCGCAGCGACGGCGTGTCGATGGTCAGCGTGCCTTCCATCAACATGCTGGTGCGGTTGGCGGCCGTGCCGTCAAAGGCGAGTTTCAAGGGCGCGCTGGCGAGCCTTGCCTTCAATCCGGAGCGCTCGCCGGAAAGGGCGGCGAGAAAATCGCTGATCGCGACGCTGCCATCGACACGCTCGCCGCGCCAGTCGAATTGCCCCGTCGCGGCAAAGGAACGCGAGATCGAGGGCCAAGCCAGCGACAGATTGATATTGTCGAGCGTCTCGGTGATCTCACGGATGGGGTCTTCGTAACTGAGCCTGCCGTCCTGGATGCGGATTTCGGAAAACGACACCTGATTGTCGGCGCCGGGTTTCATGGTGTGGGCGATCGTGGAGATGAAGGGTGTCCAATTGCTTTCGCCGTTGATGTCGCGCACCACGCGGATACGCGGGCGCATCATCATCACGTCGGCGATCTCAAAGCGCCGCAGCAAGAGCGGCAATAACCGTAAATTCGCCGTCAGCACATCGACCGTGAGCGCGGGATCGGCTGCCGCCGAACCTTTCAAGCCGACGTCGTGGAACGACACATAACTGCCCGGAAACACCGAAATGTCGGTGGTCCCCTTGATGACGAGGTCGAGCCCGGTCACCGCGCGGATCTGCGCTTCCACCGCCGCGCGAAGCGCATCGCGGTTGAGCAGCCAGCTTGAGGCGATCAGCATGATCAGCCCGGCGCCGAAAAACGCCGCAATCGGTGCCGCCAGACGCCTTATTCCTTGGGCCATCGTCAATGGGAAATTCCTGGTCCGGTTATCGATCTCAATCGGTTCAACGGGGCGGGATAGTCTGGCGAGAGCGAACCCTACGGGAACCTCGGTTCGCGGGGGTTCGATCGTGCCGGGGTTGCGCCGAAAAAGCAGGAACATCCGCCACCTGCCAATCCCCGAGGCAACTTGCTGGTTTTTCTTGACGCTTTCAAGGCCGATGCCGCCCATCCATCATTGGCCCCCATCATTGACGCGTCGCGGAAAACTCGCCTAATAGTGAGCTGAAAACACGCGCGGTGAAGCGCTTCCCCTTTCAGGTTATCGTTCATGAAAAAAGTCTATCCCGACGCCAAATCCGCTCTCGACGGTGTTCTCAAGGACGGCATGATGATCATGTCGGGTGGCTTTGGCCTATGCGGCATCGCCGAGATCTTGTCGGATGCGATCCGCGATAGCGGGGTGAAAAATCTGACGGTCGTTTCCAACAATGCCGGCGTCGATGGCATCGGGTTGTCCCGCCTTTTGGAGACGCGCCAGATCAAGAAAATGATCTCCTCTTACGTCGGCGAGAACAAGCTGTTCGCCCAGCAATATCTGGCGGGCGAACTCGAACTCGAATTCAACCCGCAAGGCACGCTTGCCGAGCGCATCCGCGCCGGCGGCGCGGGCATCCCGGCCTTCTACACCAAGACCGGCGTCGGCACGCTGATTGCCGATGGCAAGGAAGTGAAGGTATTCGACGGCGAGAAATACATCATGGAGCGCGGGCTGTTTGCCGATCTGGCGATCGTCCACGCCTGGAAGGGCGACACCGCGGGCAATCTGGTCTACCGCAAGACCGCGCGAAACTTTAATCCGATGATGGCGACCGCCGCCAAAGTGACGGTCGCCGAGGTCGAGCATCTGGTGCCGGCCGGACAGATCGATCCCGACCACATCCATACGCCAGGCATTTTCGTCAAGCGCATCATCGAGGTCGGCACCGCCAAGAAGCGCATCGAATTCCGCAACACCCGCCCGCGCCCCGCCGCCTGACAATCATTCGAAAAACCAAAGAGCATTTAAGGAGACCCTGATGGCCTGGACCCGCGAACAGATGGCAGCGCGTGCCGCCAAGGAATTGCGCGACGGCTTTTACGTCAATCTTGGCATCGGCATCCCGACACTGGTTTCCAACTACATTCCCGAAGGCATCGACGTCTCCTTGCAGAGCGAGAACGGCATGCTCGGCATGGGCCCGTTTCCCTATGAAGGCGAAGAAGATCCCGATCTGATCAATGCCGGTAAGCAGACCGTGAGCGAATTGCCCTCGACCAGCTATTTCTCGTCGGCCGATTCCTTCGGCATGGTGCGCGGCGGCCATATCGATCTGTCGATTTTGGGCGCGATGCAGGTGGCGCAAAACGGCGACCTCGCCAATTGGATGATCCCCGGCAAGATGGTGAAGGGGATGGGCGGCGCGATGGACCTCGTTGCCGGCGTCAAGCGCGTCGTGGTGGTGATGGAGCATTCGGCCAAGGACGGCGCGAAGCTCTTGAAGCAATGCACCTTGCCGCTCACCGGCGAGGGGGTGGTCGATATGGTGGTGACGGATTTGGCCGTCTTCACCATCGACAAGCATGGCAAGGACGGCATGGCGCTGATCGAGCTCGCCGACGGCGTCACGCTCGACGAAGTGAAATCGAAGACCGAAGCCGAATTTCGCGTGGCGCTGAAGAACGCGTAGTTCTTGGTTGCGTCAGCAACGCCGTCATTGCGAGGAGCCCGCGACAAATTGCGGAGCAATTTGCGCGAGGGCGACGAGGCAATCCAGTGTGCTTAGCTATCTCTGGATTGCTTTGCTTCGCTCGCAATGACGAAAACCTCATGCCTTTGCCACTTCCTCAAGCCCGCGGTTGCGCGGCTCGACGCCCCAGGCCCACACCACGAGGATCTGGACCACGACCAGGCCGATCATCAGCCAGATCACGCCCGGCAGCTTATAGGACGCCATCAAGGCCAAGACGATAAAGGGTGAGACCACCGTCGCGCCGCGCCCGAACATGTTGCAGATGCCGTTGGCGCGCAGGCGGACCTCGGTCGGAAACAATTCCGGCGTATAGACGCCGTAAAGAATCGCGGTCTGCACATAGATCGCCACCACCAGGACGAAGCCGACGGACAGCACGATCGCGGGATCGGAGGCCGCGTCGAAACGGGCATAGATGTAACCCGCGATGATGGTCACGATCGAGGCGCCGATGATGCTCATGCGCCGCCCGAGCGCGTCGGAGGTATAGGCGCCGAGCGCGCAGCCGACCAGTGAAGCCGCCGACAGCACCAGCGTATAGGCGAGCGAGTTGGTGATCGTCAGCCCCTGGCGCAGGAAGAATTGCGGCAGGAAAATCACAAAGCCGAAGATCAGCGTGTTGATCGTGATCAGCACCCAGGCGCCGACGATCATGCGCTGTAACAGCGGCGGCTTGAACATGTCGGCGGCGGTGGCTTGCGCGACCGCGCCCGGCACGATCACGGCAGGTAAAGGCTTGCCGAGCGAGGCCTCCTGTTCGATCGTTCGCATCAAGGCTTCGGCTTCCTCGGTGCGGCCTTCGGATTCAAGCCAGCGCGGGGATTCCGGCAAATTCTTGCGCAAATACCAGACAATGAGCGAGCCGATGCCGGCGATGACGAACATCGGCCGCCATCCGAAATTCGGAATCACGAGATAGCCGAGCAGCGAGGTCACCGGAAAACCGGCCACCACCACAAAGGCCATCATCGACAGCCAGCGCCCACGTGTGTTCGGCGGCACGAATTCGGTCAAGGTCGAGTAACCGACCACGATTTCGGCGCCAAGGCCGAGGCCCTGCACGAAGCGGCAGGCGATCAATTGCGTCATGTCCTGCGAGAAGGCCGCCGCGAGCGAGGCCAGCCCAAAGATCAACAGATTGATCTGATAGGTGAGGCGGCGTCCGAATTTGTCGCCGACAAATCCGGTGATCAATGCGCCGATCGTCATGCCGACAAAAGTCAGTGAGAGAAATTGCGAATTTTGCGCGGCGGTCGAGAATTCGGATTTGATGGTCGACGCCAGCACGCCGCCGGCGACGTAAAGATCATATCCGTCGAAGAACATGCCGGCGCCGACCAGCCAGAAGATTCGATAGTGGAATGGCGAGATCGGAAGCCGGTCGAGACGCGCGCCGGCATTTACTGCGTGAGCCATGAAACTCCCCCTTATATTTTTATAACCGCCGGCCTGCGTGACCCCGACGTTTATGATTTAATTCAATCGTCGTTGTCCCGCCGTGTCGCGGTACCAGTCGAACGGCGCATCGTTGGTCGCGACCATCACGCTCTTGACGTTGAAATGGTCGTCGAAGCTTTCGGTGCCGCATTCGCGCCCCACCCCGGAATCGCCGACCCCGCCCCAGGGCGAGGCCGGATCGAGCCGGTGATGATCGTTGATCCAGACGATGCCGGCCCTGACCCGCGCGGCGAGACGATGGGCGCGCGCCACATCGCGGGTGCGGATCGCGGCGGCGAGCCCAAACGGGGAATCATTGGCGAGCCGCAAGGCTTCCGCCTCGTCCTTGAACGGCGTGACCGAGGTGAAGGGGCCGAACACTTCCTCCTGGAAAATACGCATGCCGGATTTCACATCCGCAAACACGGTCGGTTCCACGAAGTAACCGTTCTCGAATCCTGCAATATTCGCAGGCCTACCGCCGGTCACAAGCCGCGCGCCGTCTTCACGGCCGAATGTGCAATAAGACAGCACACGATCGCGCTGGCGCGCCGAGATCACCGGCCCCAATTGGGTTGTGGGATCGGCGGGATCGCCGATCCGAATGGTTTCGGCCTTGGCTTTCAGCCGGGCGACGAATTCGTCGTAAATCGAGGCTTGCACGAGATGGCGCGAGGCGCAGATGCAGGTTTGCCCCGCGCCGATAAAGGCGCCGAACGCGGCGTAATTGACCGCGCGATCGATGTCGTAATCGTCGAACACCATGACCGGCGTTTTGCCGCCGAGTTCCATGGTTTGATGGGCAAAGACTTTCGCCGCCGCGCTTCCCGCGATGCGGCCGGCCTCGGTGCCGCCGGTCAGCACCAGCTTGTTGATGTCGCGATGCTCGGCGAGCATCCTGCCGGCGCTTTGCCCCAAGCCCAGCACGACGTTGAACACGCCCGGAGGCAGGCCCGCCTCGGTGAAAATCTTGGCGAGCTTGAGCGTCGTCAGCGGGGTATATTCCGACGGCTTGACCACGGTGACGCAGCCCGAAGCCAGCACCGCGGCGAGCGATTTGCACAAGATCATCAGCGGGTGGTTGAACGGCGTGCAGTTGGCGACGATGCCGATCGGCGTGCGCAACGTGTAATTCAGATACGAGCCTTCGACCGGAATGACCGCGTCGCGCCGCGCCATCGCGAGGCTTGCGAAATAGCGAAAGAAGTCCGGCAGGCGCGACAATTGCGCGCGCGTCTCATTGACCGGACGGCCGTTATTGAGCGTCTCCAGCCGATAGAGCGGCTCCAAATTGGCCTCGAACGCGTCCGCCAAGCGGTTGACGAGCTTGGCGCGCGCGCGAATGTCCATGCCGCCCCAGGCTTTGCCTTCGAAGGCTTTTCGCGCGCTCTTCATCGCATGGTCGATGTCCTCAGAGGTCGAGTTCGGAATCCGTGCGATCACCTCGCCGGTGGCGGGATTGCGAACGTCGAGCGTCTCGCCGCGGCCGGCCTCGATCTCGCGGCCATCGACGAAATTGCCGTGAATTTCGATGGAGGCGGCCGCAGGCTGCGCCGAAATGTTCATGATGTTCCTTTTTGCAAATAGTCACGGGCTCGTGCTGCGAGTATAGAAAGCGTGCTTTCCTTAAGCTTTTCGCGGGCAATCTCGCAGCCGTCAAATATCACGTCAAGCGATAAAGTCTTGAAAAGATTGGGTATTGATTTATCAATCCGGCCATGCCGCGAGCCGCATGTCCGCGTTCGCGAGCAACTAACGACATAAACAAAATCAAGAGAGACCCGCATGGACCACCTCTTCGCACAAGGAACGGTGAACGCGGCCCTGTCGGGCGAAGGGCCGGCTCTGGTTCTGTTGCACTCATTATTATCGGACCGGGCGAGCTTTGATCTCATCACACCGCGACTGTCGAAAACCCGCCGCGTGATCGTTCCCGAATTGCCGGGATTCGGCGGCTCGAAAGCGGTCGAGGGTGGACTTGGCGCGGTCGCCGACCGGATGGCCGAGGCCGTCAAGGATGCTGCCGGGGGTAAGGATGCGGTCGTGCTCGGCAATGGCTATGGCGGGTTCGTGGCGCTGCAAATGGCGATCCGCCATCCCCATATCGCAAGCCGGCTTGTTCTGGCCGATTGCGGCGCGGCGTTTTCGGAAAGCGGTCGCGAAGCCTTCCGCAATATGGCGGCCGCCTCCAAGGCCAAGGGCCTTGCCGCGATCACCGATGTCGCGATGCGCCGGCTGTTTGCGCCGGATTTCCAAACCGCCCATCCCGATCTGATGCGCGATCGCCGTGAGGCGTTTTTGAAAACCGACCCCGATGTGTTGCGGGCAGCCTGCATGGCGCTGGCCGAGCTTGATCTGCGCGGTGAGCTTTCGAAGGTCGAGGTGCCCGTGCTGGTTTTGGTCGGCGAGCATGACGAGGCGACGCCGCCGCCGATGTCGCATGAATTGGCGGCGTTGTTGCCGAATGCGCAATTGAAGGTGCTCGCGGGCTGCGCGCACGTTCCCCAATTGCAGGCGCCGGACGTTTTCCTGGAGGCGATTGCGGATTTCCTCAAGGGCAATCGCGCCACGGCCTGACGATTCACCGAACGCGACGCGGTTTACGTCCTGGCCTTCTATGTTTTAGCTCTGGCCATGAGTTGCGAGAACACCACCTCGACCAGCGTCCCGGAATGCGTGCCGGTCTTGATATTGAACTGCGCCCGGTTGGCCTCCACCAATGCCTTGGTCAAGGACAGGCTGGCGCCGGCCGCCGGCGCTTGATCCGGCGGACCGGCGTTGCGGAACGGCTCCATCGCGGCGGCGACTTCATTGTCGTTGAGGCCGCGGCCGGTATCGCGGATCCGCAACGCCACCTCGCCGAAGTCGGTCAGCGCGGTGGAAACGATGACCTGCCCGCCGGCATGGGCGAGATGGATCGAGTTGCCGATCAGGTTCATGGCGATCTGGCGCAGCGCCAGCGCGTCGGCCACGACCGATGGCAGCATATGCGCCAGCGAGGTGCGGATGATGATGCGTTCGCGGTTGGCCTGCGGCTGCATCACGGCCACGCAACTTTCGACGATGTCGTTGAGGTTCTGGCTGGTGAAAGCGAGATCGAGTTTTCCGGTCTCGATCCGGCTGAGGTCGGTGAGATTGTCGACGACCGCGAGCACCTTTTCGCCGGAGGCGCGAACGTCCTTCATATATTCGACATAGCGCTCATTGCCGAGGGTGCCGAAGCGCTCACCGATCATCATTTCGGCAAAGCCGATGATGGCGTTGAGGGGGGTGCGGATTTCATGGCTGATCCGCGCGAGCAGGTCCGCTTTGGCGCGCGCGGCGCGATCGGCAAGCCGGCGCGCCTCGCGCAATTCGCTCTCGCTTCTTTTGTTTTGCGACAGGTCGCGGAACACGGCGAAGAAATTCGGTCCCCGCGCCCCGGTCCGGCCCATCGTCATCGAGAGCGGGATGAAGCCGCCGCCGCGCTCGCGGCCGAGCACCTCGCGGCCATGTTCCAGCAGGCTTGCAACGCCCGTGCTCTTGAGAGCGTCGAAATAGTGCTGGACGACGCTTTGGCTTTCCGGCGCAAACAGCGCGGCAAGATTGCGCCGCGCGAGGTCGGCGCCGTCATAGCCGAACAGAACTTCCGCGCTGCGGTTGCAGGAATGGATGGCGCCTTCGGCGTCGAACATCAAAATGCCGTCGGCGGTGGTGTCGAGAATGGTGGCGAGTTCTTCCGCGTTGGCGTGACCGACCGCGGAGGGTTGCGCGGCGACAGCCGGCGGAGCAGCCGCGGGGTTCGTGGCTTGCGCTTGCGTGCCGGAAAAGATCAAAGCGAGCGCGCTCTCTTCATCCCAACCGATCGTATGGAGCCGCGCGTCGATGCCGGATCTCGACGCAGCCTCCTCAGGCTTGGCAGGGAGCGAAATCGTCACCGGCGTGCCGGTGTCCGAGGTGCTGCTTGCGCTTGAAACCCCGGGCTCGACATAGAGCGCATCGAGGCCGCCCTCCTGCTCCAAGGCATTGAGGCTGGCATAACCGACGCGATCGAGAAAGGCGCGGTTGGCGTAGAGCAGCCGGTCGAGCCGGTAAATCAAAATGCCGGTCGGCAAAAGATCGAGAAGCAATTTGTCACGTTGGGCTTCGGCGCGCGCCGGAGGTTCGGAAGGTGCCAGCCAAGTCGGCGGTTCGGTGTTGGTTTCCGGCGCGGCCTGCTCCGTCGAGGGCTCCTCCAGATCGGGTGAAGTATCGGATGGAGCGGCCGTCTCGCGTTCGGCATTTTCGCCTTCCAACCGCGCCGCCAATTGCCGGGCGAGTTCGTTGAAGGCGCTGTTTTCGACCGCCGAGAGGGCCGGCGCGCGGGTCTCGCCGAGGGGCCGGAACAAAACGACGTTCGGCGCGGCTTGGTCGGGCGTGTCCTGTTGGGTTGCCACCGGCGTTTCCACATCCGCTTGTTGTGAAGGTTCATCTCGATCGGGCGTTGCCGTATCGGCATTTGTCATATCGGCGTTTGTCACATCCTCATGGCTGACGAATGGGCCGGGCAAAGGCTCGGCGGCGCGCCAGGGTGGCGCTGCACCGAGGCCAATGTCGGACGACATCATGTCCGCCGATGGCAGATCGTTGAAGAATTCCTGGCTTCGCGGCGGAGCGCTGTTTTCAGAATCGGATTTTTCGTCTTCTCTGGGCGCGCTGTCCCATTCGCCCGCGGATGCGAAGGCGGTCGCGGCTTGTTCTGGCTGTTTCGGCGGTTGGAATTGTGCCGATGCTGCCGCGCTCGCGGGGTGCGACACTTGCGTCGTTGCGAGGGCGATAAAAGCCAGAAAGCCCGTATCCGCCTCATGACCGACGCGCTGTAACGTCACGCGGCCGGTGCCGAGCATTACTTCGGCGCGGCCTTCTTTCAGGGCGAGAAGCCGCGCCTTTGCGAATTCAGCTCCCGCAAGATCGCGCGGATCAAGCAGAGGGGCCGCGGCGGAGCTGGCGGCGACCAACAGGCCGTCGCTTGTCAGGGCCGCGATCGCCTCATCGGCATCTACGACGAGATATTGCAGCCGCTCGATCAGCGGCATCGGGCGGCCTACCGGCGCGGTGGCGACAATCAGAATGCCTTCGTGCCCGCCGGAGAAATCGAGCCGGGCGCAGCCGCAGGTCATCAGCGTGCCGAGCGCGGCGCCAAAGCCGCGCAGCCGCTCCAGCCTTATCGCGGCGGCTGGCGCGAGGCGGCGGGCGAGTTGGGCCACTTGGCGGCGGTGCGGATCGGCCGGTCCGAACCTTTTAGGGCCAAGGCGCATGCCGCTCGAAGCGCCGAACACGCGCGCGCCCACCGGATTGGTCCATAACAGGCGGGTGCCGTCGATCGACCAAAGCCAAGCGGGAAAGGGGCTTGCCGCATGCGCCGCCAGCGCTGGATCCAGCGCGCCGTGCGCCTTGAATTCGGTATGTTTCATCTTGGCAGGTGACCAGCGGCTTGATTTGCAAGGCGATTCAAGTGTTCGGCGGCCGAATATGACAGCCTTAACGAATGGTTAGTATCGCCTTTGGACCTGCCAGGTCCACGGCTGGCTGATGGGGAGGGCCCTTAAAGCCTCGCTAACCTTAACCAGGGCGGACGGATTTAAAAGCCCACAATCCACGGGACCTTATGGCGGCCCCATGCGTTGTGCGGTGCGCAGGCCTCATCATGTCGCCGCGATGAGGCCTGTCGCGTCATCCCATCAAGGATTGCGGCGATTTTGAATGGCTGGTACCGCCGATCTGAAGTTCCTGCACCACAAGCCGCGAGGTTCTCTTTCAGGGACTTCAGATCGAGAAGCGGTACTAGAATCATAGGTTTTGCTAGTGCCCATGGCTTTCCGAAGTTCGTGTAAAGGTGCTGCTGAGACGGATCGCGAACTTCGGAAAGTGGGCACTAGCGCGTGGAGAGTTCTGGCAGTGCACGGCGCGAGTCCCAAACAAGCCCAACAGGGAGGTTGACCATGAGTGAACAAGGGCAAGACCATTTCGAGATTCCGAAAGATATGCGCACGATGGCGGAAGCCGGCGTCGATCAGGCTCGTAAAGCCTTTGAGAAATTCATCGACGGCGCGCAAGCGACCGCCGATACGCTCTCGGCGCGTGCCGACACGGTCCGTGCCGGCGCCAAGGACGCGGGCACGGTCGCGATTTCCTATGCCGAGAAAAACGTCCAAGCCTCGCTCGACTACGCGCAATCGCTGCTGCACGCCAAGGATTTGAACGAAATCCTGCGTTTGCATCGCGATTATGTGCAGATTCAAATGCGCTCGCTGACGGAGCAGGCGGGTGAAATCGGGGAGATTGTCAATCGGACGGCGATGAGCGCGACCAGTCCAAAACACTGACTTTTTACAAGGGGTTGCGTGTTTTCGAATCGCGGATTTCCCCGACAGCAGGGGCGATCCGCGCGACGGCTTGCTTTGTTTTGTGGCGGTGCAACAATTATTTCATTGCGTTGCACAAAATTGCCATGATAGGATGCTGAAACAAGGATCGCCCGCAAGGGCGTTTTATCTCAAGTGATCCGTGCCAACGGATTTCCGGAAAAGCCAGCCGGCCGCGCAAGGGGTCACACCCCATTCACCTCTATTTCTCCAAAGGATGCATGCAATGGCCAACACCACCGATCCTTTCTCCGCTTCCATCATCCCATTCGAAGTTCCAGAGCAAATGCGCGCGCTCGCCGAGAAGGGCGTTTCCCAGGCGCGCGACAATTATGCGCGGTTCAAGGATGTGGCCGAGAGCCATAATTCCACGATCGAGGCCGTGTTCGCGAACGCCGGCAAGGGCGCCAGCGAATATTCCGCCAAAATGATGGAAATCATCAAGGCGAACACCACATCGAGCCTCGACTTCGCGCAGGACATGATCAGCGTGAAAACGCCCTCCGAAGCGCTGGAGCTGTGGACCGGCCATGCCAAGAAGCAGTTCGAGGCTTTGTCGGCCTGGAGCAAGGAATTCGTCGAACTCTCGCAAAAGGTCGCGAGCGAGACCGTCGAGCCGATCAAGGCCAATGCCGCCAAAATGTTCAAATCCGCCGCCTAAAGGGTTTGCAGGACGTTGGTTGAAAACCCGGACCTGCACGGTCCGGGTTTTTTTATGGACGAGGCGTGGCGCGGCCGATCCACTTCGAGCCGCGTTCATTGTTGGTGTTGGGTTAACCCGTGCCGGCCTTGCCAAAGCGCAAGCTTGGACCTAGTTTCCGGCCGCCTTCCCCGCCCTTTTTGGGGCGTGGCTTCGGGATGCAGTTGTAGCTCAGTTGGTTAGAGCGCCTGTCTGTGGAACAGGAGGTCGGTGGTTCGAGCCCACCCAACTGTACCACGCTCCGTTCGGCAGCAGTTCCCGGACGGTTCAACATTTTCGGGAAAGGCTTCCCCCGATCGAATGGCCGGCCCTCGAACGGCAGGCTTGGAACGGGCCGTTTCGCATGCCGTTCGAAATCTCGTTTACTCGGCGGTCAGGCCCGGCGCAGTTCCTTGATGAAATGATTGGCCTCACCATCGAGGCGGCCGGATTCCTTGGTGAGCTTGTTCGCGGCATCGAGAATACCGGCCGAATCCGCCTTGGACTTCTCGACCACCACCAACACTTGGCGGATGCTGGTCGATACGGTGTTCGTATTGCCGGCGACCACTTCGATGGTCCCGGCGATTTGCCGCGTCGCTGCGTCTTGTTCCTGAATGGCCGCGGCCATCGCCGTGGTAATCCCACTGACATCGTTGATGGTGCCGACGATCGAGGAGATCGCTTCGACCGCCTCCTTGATCTCGCTTTGGATCGCGGCGACCTGATCCTGGATCTCATCCGTCGCCCGGCCGGTTTGGCTGGCCAGTGATTTCACTTCCGAGGCCACGACCGCAAATCCCCTGCCGGCTTCGCCGGCGCGCGCCGCCTCGATCGTCGCGTTCAGCGCCAGCAGATTGGTTTGGCTCGCAATATCGGAAATCATCTGCACGACACTGCCGATCCGTTCCGCCGCGCCGGCAAGTCCCTGCATGGTCTTGGCGGCGCCATCGGCCTGTCGCATGGCCAACTGGGATATCTCGTCGGCACGGCGCGTCTTTTGTCCGATCTCGCCGATCGCCGTCGAGAGCTGGTGAGCAGCGGCAGACACGGTCTCGACGCTTTCGGCCGCGGCCGTCGCGGCGTTGGCGACCGAGGTCGCTTCGTTCGCGACTTGGTTGGCGTCGCCGCTCAATCCTTCGGCATTGGCGTGGAGTTCCTGGGCGGCGCCGGAGACCACGGATACGACCTCGCCCACGTTCCCCTCAAAACTGGTCGCGAGCTTATCGAGCATCGAGCGGCGGTCCGTCTCGTTGCGCTCGCGTTCCTGTTCGCGCGCCGAGATGGCTTCTCGCTCCGCGGTTTGCCGCTCGGCTTCGGCATTTGCTTTCTCGATGTTGCGGATATGCCGCTGCCGTAGCAGCGATTGGGCCACAAAAGCGGCCAGCATGCTGATACCAAAGCCGATCAACATCAAGATCCAGGGACCGACGCTGCGTCCAGCGTTCCACGCGACGGCGGTCGGCCGCACCAGAACCTTCCATGGCCGTCCCGCCATTTCCAACGGAGCTTCGAAGAAGTGTTCGCTGTGCAATTGCGGCGCGTCGGGCGCCATGTCCTTGGGCGGCGTGCCGCCGTCGGCGAGTACGGCATGCACCAATTGCGAACTGGTGGCCGCGGTATCGAAGACCCAGATATCGACGCCTTGTCGGGCAAATTCGCCGACAATCGCATCGACCATTTTGGAAGCGAGGAAGGTGCCGATTCCAAAACCCATCAAGGCGTTGCGGCGTTGTGCTTTATCCGCAACTGGTTTGCCGATCTCATAGACGGGGTAGAATGCCACAAGCCCTCGGCCGCCCTGGACGAGGTCGATTGGCGCGCTGATGGCGGCAGCTCCGGAGTCAAGCGCCCGTTCGGCGGCCGCGCGGCGAATGTCGTTGGACAAAAGATCGAAGCCGAAGGCCGGGCGGTTCGGCACCAGCGGCTCCAGCATGTAGAGTGGGAGATATTCCGCGCGGGCTGTCGCGGTGACAAGCTTGCCGGTCCCGTCTCGTTCGGTGAAATGAAAGTCGCTCGCGCCGTCGAGGTGAACGGCACTCTCATACTGCGCGCGCTTGTCCGTCGGGACGCGAGGGGCCCAGGCGAGATTGAGCAAGGTCTGATCGGCGCTCAGCAGGGGCATGACGTAACGCGCAAAGGTCGCGTGGTCCGTCATTGGTACCGCACGAAAGAGTGCCGCCAGCCCCTCCACCGATTTGGCCGCAGTAGAGAAGGAGCGGCTTAGCGTCGTTGCGCTGCGCTGTGTCAAATCGCGGAAATGGCCGTCGATTTGCACTTTTTCCCATTCGCGCGCGACCAATAGCTGGCCAACCGAGATCGTGCTACCGACGACAAGGATAGCGATCGCCGTCCGGATTCCCGGCAAGCGTCCCAGCTCGCTTACATTCCACCCCATCCGCCGCCCCAATTCTGATTTAAAGAGAGAAATCGGTGGCCGGATACTTATCCATAATGGTTAATTAAATTGTTACCTAGATGAACGACGACCCGCCGTTCACGCGGTGAGCCACCGTGCATGTGGAGTCTGCCGAAGTTTCCTTGAGGCACAGGCAAAAACAATCCATTACTTTTGTTCGGCTCGCTCGATGGTCCACATCGCCTTGCCAAATTCCAACCGAAGGTGACAGCCTTGATGCTGTCACAGCGTCACCTCAGCGGATTTGAAGTGCCGCGGCAAAAGCCGTTGGAGGTTCCATGTGGGCAAGTGCTGCTTCGCGCCACCAAGCGCGCGCGCATTTGCTTGCCAAGCTCTCTGCTCTCACCCACAATTCGCCTTACTAGCGCGCGCTTGGGGGAAAACATGGGTGCTTTAGCTTTCGGACAACGACGTTTTCATGGATGTGTCACATTGGCGGTGACGCTGTGGGCTTGGCCCGTCGCCGGCTTTGCCTATACCTTCGAACAACAACAGGCCTGTATGGGCGATGCGTTTCGCCTGTGCAGCTCGGAAATTCCCGATGTCGATCGCGTGACCGGCTGCATGGTGAAACGGCAATCGGAGTTGAGTCCCGCTTGCCGGATTTATTTCAAGCCGGAGCCGGTGGCCGGTTCGCTCGCCAACAGAGCCACGCATGTGCGAAAATGGCGGCAGACCCATCGGCACGCCGACTCCGACGGTTAAGCGAAGGGCGAAATGGGCCGGCAAGGGTTCAAACGACGCGTTGCCGGTCGTTTCGCAAAGCAAGGGCGTCGGAACGGCCGGCAAGTATGACTCAAAAGTCACGTTGCCGGTAAATCTGATGTCATGCCACAATTGGTGCGAAATTTTTCTTTCACGAATCAGTGCGCTGATTCATTTTCGCCTTCTGAGGTCAATCTGGAGGCGAAGGGTATGAACGTCATTGTTTTCGCATCGCGTAAAGGTGGCTCGGGCAAAAGCACCCTTGCCGCGCATCTCGCGGCGCACGTCCATAAAACCACCAAACCATGTTTGCTGGTCGATGCCGACCCGCAGGGCTCGCTCACGCTTTGGCATAAGCTGCGTGGCACCGACGATCCGCCGATCAAGACCGCTGTCAACTCCGTGAGCGGCATCGTCGCCGCCGCCAGGCGCGACGGTTTTGAGTGGGTCTTTATCGATACGCCGCCGAATCTTTCGGCCGTGGTGGACGACGCGATCAAAAACGCCACCATGGTGGTGATTCCGGCGCGGCCTGGGGTGTTCGACGTGAACGCCGTGCAGGAAACGATTCAGATGTGCCGCGCCGCGCGTAAACCCTATGCGGTCGTGCTCAATGGCGCGCCGGCCCGGCGCGACGAGGTGGAGAGTCGCATCGTTTCCATCGCGCGCGAAGCCCTGGCCAAATTCCGCGCGCCGGTCTGGGGCGGGCAGATCACCAACCGCGCCGACCTCTTGATGGCGCTCGGCAAGGGGGAAGGCGCTCGCGAATATTTCGCCGAGGGCCGTGCGGCCGCCGAAATCGGCCGGTTATGGGCCGCGATCGAGCGTTCGGTGAAGGCGATCCGCGGTACCGCGTCGGCAAGTGGCGCAATGCACAAGCAGGCCGCGTAAGTTTTCGAAACCCGAAGCTGGAAGAGACGACGCGCCGCGTCGTTTGACTACCATTCAAAATCCTCCCCGCGGGCCCTGGCGCGCCCGTGGGGAGGATTTTGGTTTGAGGTTTCCGCCTAATTCACCATCAGCACATAGAACAGCACGACAGGCGACAGGCTTAGGATGACCGACCAGACGCCCACGGCCCAAAGAATGTCCTGAAGGAGGAGGCCGCTTCGTTGGCGGCCCGCATCGGCTTGAGTGTCCATAACGCCCCCGCGTTTTTTGTTTGGATGGGGTAACTTTACGCGCGGAGTTTTAAAAAGCCGGCCATCAACTCCCTCGCATTATAAACGGGGCTGCTACGGAGAGTTAACCAACCAGGACCCACTTTCCGAAGTTCGTGTTCCATCGCGAGCCGCCCACTTCGCGCTTTAGGGAACTTACCGGTCGGCGCGGCCAACCACATCCATCAGCTCGGCGATCTTGCGGCGCT
The DNA here is from genome assembly GCA_035295025.1 of Bradyrhizobium sp. GTDB lineage: Bacteria > Pseudomonadota > Alphaproteobacteria > Rhizobiales > Xanthobacteraceae > Bradyrhizobium. The sequence continues at coordinate 7,659 of DATGJS010000073.1, read as the reverse complement.
GGTCGGCCTTGTCGCCGGATCGGATGGCGTGTTCGACGCAATGAGCGACGTGGTCGCGCAGGATTTCTTCCTCGACGCGGCGAAGTGCGGCTTTGGCCGCCGCGATTTGGGTGACGATGTCGATGCAGTAGCGGTCCTCGGCGACCATCCCTGCAAGCCCGCGGATCTGGCCCTCGATTCGCTTCAGCCTTTTCAAACAAGACGTCTTGATTTCTTGGCGCATAAGCCGCATATACCCCCATAGGGTATCAGGTTCAAGAGGAGATAACCCAAGTGATGCGGGACGACCAGGCGCGTGGCGGCACAACCGCCCATGACTGCCACCATCCATCGGCCGCGGCTTCCTGCTGTGGCGGTGGTGCGCCGGTGGCTGAAACGGCGATCGATCCCGTCTGCGGCATGCGCGTGACGATTGCGACCGCCAAGCATCGGTTCTCCTATCGCGGCCAGGACTATTTCTTCTGCAATCCGCGTTGCCGCGAGCGCTTTCAGAGCGAGCCGGAGAAATATCTCGCTCCCAAAAAGCCCGAGGCAAAGAACGCCGAGCCGGTCGCGCCGCCCGGTGCCATTTACACCTGCCCGATGGATCCGCAAATACGCCAGGTCGGTCCGGGAAGTTGCCCGATTTGCGGCATGGCGTTGGAGGCTGAGCAGATTACGCTCGATCAAGGGCCCGATCCCGAATTGATCGATATGGTCAGGCGATTGTGGATCGCGCTCACGCTGACGCTTCCGGTATTCGTTCTCGAAATGGGCCGCCATCTCGGCCTGATGGATCTGGTGTCGCTTTGGGCGTCACCTTGGGGCTCGAATTGGATTTCGCTTGTCTTGGCCACGCCCGTGGTGTTGTGGGCGGGCGCGCCGTTTTTTGTGCGCGGCTGGCGCTCGGTGCGATCGGGCCATCTCAACATGTTCACGCTGATCGCGATCGGCACCGGCACCGCCTATCTCTATAGCCTCGCCGGCACGCTGGTGCCGCAGGCTTTCCCCGCGGCCTTTCGCGACATGCATGGGATGGTCGCGGTGTATTTCGAGGCGGCGGCCGTGATCACCGTGCTGGTGCTGCTCGGGCAGGTCCTGGAATTGCGGGCGCGTGAGCGCACTTCAGGCGCGATCCGGGCGTTGTTGGGACTTGCGCCGAAAACCGCGCGGCGCATCACCGAGGGGGGCGACGAGGATGTCGCGATCGAGGCGATCGCGGTGGGCGATCGCTTGCGGGTTCGCCCCGGCGAGAAAATTCCAACCGACGGGCTCATCGTGGAGGGTCATTCCTTTGTCGATGAATCCATGGTGACGGGCGAGCCGATGCCGGTTTCCAAGGGCAAAGGCGCGCGCGTGATCGGGGGCACCGTCAATCAAAGCGGCGCGCTGGTGCTCAACGCCGAGCAGGTCGGCCGCGACACCATGCTGGCGCGGATCGTGGACATGGTGGCGCGCGCGCAGCGCTCAAGGGCGCCGATTCAGCGCCTCGCCGACCGGGTGTCCGGATGGTTCGTCCCCGTGGTGATCGCGGCCGCGCTGATGGCCTTCGTCGCCTGGATGAGTTTCGGGCCGGAGCCGCGTTTTTCCTTTGGCCTGGTGGCGGCGGTGACGGTTTTGATCATCGCCTGCCCCTGCGCGCTCGGTCTTGCCACGCCGATGTCGATCATGGTGGGGGTCGGCCGTGGCGCCCGCGCCGGGATTTTGATTCGCGACGCGCAGGCGCTCGAAGCGTTCGAACGCGTCGATACCATCGTGATCGACAAGACCGGCACGCTCACCGAAGGCAAGCCCAAGCTTGTCTCTATTCTGGCCACGGCGGGGGCCGACGAGAACACGCTGTTGCGGATGGCCGCAAGCGTCGAGCAAGCGAGCGAACATCCGCTCGCATTGGCGATCATCGAGGCCGCGAAGGCGCGTGGCCTCGCGCTTGAGGAGGTGTCAGGCTTTGCCGCGCGTCCAGGCAAGGGCGCGACCGGCAAGGTTGGGGGCAGGACGGTTGCGATCGGCAACGCCGCGCTGATGCGCGAGCTGAACGTCGCGACGTCTGCGCTCGATGACTCAGCCGAAGCGGAGCGGGGCAATGGCGCGATCGCAATTCTCGTCGCGCTCGATGGCGAGGCCTTAGGCGTCATCGCGATTGCCGACCCGATCAAGGCGTCGGCGAAAGCCGCACTGGCCGCCCTTCGCAGCGAAGGCCTGCGTATCGTGATGCTGACCGGCGACCATGTGACGACCGCGCGTGCGGTCGCCTCCCAGCTCGACATCGACGAGGTCGAAGCGGGCGTGTTGCCGGCGCGCAAAAGCGAGGTGGTGCAACGGCTGCGCAAGGAAGGGCGTCGCGTCGCGATGGTCGGCGATGGCGTCAATGACGCGCCGGCCTTGGCCTCCGCCGATGTCGGCGTCGCCATGGGCGGCGGCACGGATGTCGCGATCGAAAGCGCGGGCGTGACGCTTCTCACCGGCGATCTCTTAAGTCTCGTGCGCGCGCGGCGGTTGTCGGCCGCGACCATGCGCAATATCCGCCAGAATCTCGCCTTCGCGTTTCTTTATAACGCGGCCGGCGTGCCGATCGCGGCCGGCGTGCTTTATCCTATCTTCGGCATTTTGTTGTCGCCGATGGTCGGCGCCGCGGCGATGGCGCTGTCCTCGGTCAGCGTGATCGGCAACGCGCTGCGGCTGACGCGCGTGAAGCTGGATTAAGCCTGCGCCGTTTCGACGCGCCGCGCGATCTCCGCATCGAGCTTTCTTGCAAGCTCCGTACTCACCTCCACCATCGGCAGGCGGACTTCGGGGCTATCGATCAGGCCGGTGCGCGACAGCCAATATTTCGCGGGTGACGGACTCGGCTCGGTGAATAAAAGGCGCGTCAGTTCGGCCACGCTTTCCCAGCGCTCGCGCGCGGCCTCGTGCCTGCCTTCCTTGAGCAGGGCGTGGACCGCGGCGAAGGTGGCGGTCTCGATATGGGCCGATAACAAAATCGCGCCGTCGGCGCCGTCGGCCAATGCCTCGAAATAACGCGCATCCTCGCCGGTCAGGATTCGAAAGCCGGCCGGCCGTCGGCGCAGGAGATCAATCGATTGCGCGCGATCGGCGCCGCAATCCTTTAGGCCTGCGATATTGGGATGCGCGGCGAGCTCAAGCAGCGTGCCGGTCTCAAGATTGACCGATGTGCGGTAGGGGATGTTGTAGAGCACGATCGGTGAGGCCGCGTGATCGGCAAGTGCGGTGAAATGCTGCATGAGACCGCGTTGCGACGGCCGCGAGTAATAGGGGCTGGAGATCAAATAGCCGTCGATCGGCCACGCGGCCGTCTCATCCAGCATATGGCACATCTTTCTGGTGTGACTGCCGGAAAGTCCGAGACAGGTCGGCAAATAGCGCTTTCCCTCCGCGATCACCTCTCGCGTCAACGTCACGATCCGTTCGAGTTCGGCCATGCCGAGTGTCAAACCTTCGCCTGAGGTCGCGGCCAGGATCAAGCCGTCGATCGGCTGGCTCGCGTAGTGGCGCACCAGCCGCCGCAGCGAAGGCTCGTCCACCACGCCGTCGCAGAACGGCGTGACCAGCGGCAGCCAAAGGCCGCTGAGATGCGATCGAAGGCTGGAAGGTTCGGGATTGGCAGTCATGGTCCATCTCCTTGAAGGCCGGAGACGGGACACAAAAAAACCCACCTCGCGGCGGGGGGTTTAAGATCAGCGGTGGCGGAAAATTTTATCGCGCGCGGTGATCCAAAGCCCCCGGAAGGGAGCCTTTTTTCGAAAGAGCGGTTGCTAACGATCGCGTGATCATGGACGGATGATGCGGTTCGCGGATCCCGCTGTCAACTCGAACCGGGGAATGGCCCCCGTCAAAAACGTTAAGAAAAAAGCCGGACTCGTGAGAGCCCGGCTTTAAGTATTGGCCACGTGGGGCCGACACAATCACCTTCCAAGAGGGATAACCGAACTCCCGCGTCACTGGAGGAGGGGGACATGTGCGCAACGCGGAAGCTCAGTGTGAGGGCACTATTGGCCCCATCGCCGCCTTGCAGCAACCGGGGGCACCGCATGTCAGACATGCGGAGATCGGTTATCGAGCGATAATTAAGACGGCCAGCGCTGCGCCTTGCTCACCACGAAGTCGCGGAAGACCTGGACGCGGGCCACCGTCTTCAATTCTTCGGGATAAACGAAATAAGTGTCGAGCTGAATGGAATCCGATTCGCCAAAGAGTTGCACCAGACGGTTATTTTCCTCGACCAGATAATCGGGCAGCGCGGCGATGCCGAGTCCCTGTTGGCAGGCGCGCACCAGGCCCAGAATATTGTTAACCTTGAAATAGGCCTCGCGCGGCCCGCTGCCGTTGCGGCCGGCCTCGATCAGCCAATTGCGGTTTTGCAGATGTGGCGCGACCTGCCCGTCGGCGAGCGTAATGATCCGGTGCGCGTCGAGTTCGTCGAGTGTGCGCGGCGTACCGAAGCGCTTGATATATTCCGGCGAGCAATAGGCATGAAAGCCCATGGCGAACAGCTTGCGCTGGATCAGGTCCGGCTGCGTCGGCTTGCGGGTGCGGATCGCGACATCGGCCTCGCGCATCGAGAGGTCGAGCTCCTCGTCGGTGACGATCAGGGAAATGCGGATTTCCGGATAGAGCGCGGTGAATTCGCCAAGCCGGGGGATCAGCCAGTTGATGCCGACGCCGGGCGTGGTGGTGATTTTGAGGTCGCCGCTCGGCCGCTCGCGGCTGTCGGTGAGTTTGGCGCGCGCCGCCTGCAATTGCATGAAGACGTCATGGGCGGTGCGAAACAGAAGGTCGCCTTGCTCGGTCAAAATCAGACCGCGGGCATGGCGGTGAAACAGCGAAACCGACAATTCCTGTTCGAGCGCGCTGACTTGCCGCGAAACCGCCGATTGCGAAAGGCCGAGCTGCTCGCCGGCATGGGTGAAACTCCCCGCCTCCGCCGCCGCGTGAAACACTTTCAGCTTGTCCCAATCCATATCCGTAAATCCGTTGCGGGTTCGAGGCATGATTATTCCGCTGCCGCGCGGTCGCTCGCGCGCAACGCCAGGAAACGTTCGGCTTCAAGGGCGGCCATACAGCCGAGCCCCGCGGCCGTGACGGCTTGCCGGTAGGTCTCGTCGGCGACGTCGCCGGCGGCGAACAGGCCGGGCACTGAAGTGGCGGTCGAGTTCGGCGCCACTTCGACATAGCCCGAGGGTTTCAGCTTGATCTGGCCGGCGACGAGGTCGGTCGCCGGCGCGTGCCCGATCGCGATGAAGACGCCGTCGGCGGGCATTTCCGTGAGTGCGCCGGTCTTGACGTTTTTGAGCCGGACATGGGTGACCTTGGCCGGGTTTTCGGCGCCCCCGATTTCGTCGATCGCGCAGTCCCACACCACCTTGATCTTGGGGTGTTTGAACAGGCGTTCTTGCAGGATGCGTTCGGCGCGGAAATGATCGCGCCGGTGCACGATGGTCACTTGGGAGGCGAAGTTGGTGAGAAAGAGCGCTTCCTCGACCGCGGTGTTGCCGCCGCCGACCACGACGACTTCCTTAGCCCGATAGAAAAACCCGTCGCAGGTCGCGCAGGCCGAGACGCCAAAACCCTTGAATTTTTCTTCCGACGGTAACCCAAGCCATCGCGCTTGCGCGCCGGTGGCGAGGATGACGGTCTCGGCGAGATAGATGTCGCCGCTGTCGCAGGTCAGGCGGAACGGCCGCTGCGCGAGCTCAAGTTTGGTGACGAGATCGGTGACGATTTTGGTGCCGACATGGGCGGCTTGCTTTTCCATCTGCTCCATCAGCCACGGGCCCTGAATCACGTCGGCAAAGCCCGGGTAATTCTCGACATCGGTCGTGATGGTGAGCTGCCCGCCCGGCTGAATGCCCTGGATCAGCACCGGCTCGAGCATGGCGCGCGCCGCATAGATCGCGGCGGTGTATCCAGCCGGGCCGGAACCGATGATGACCACCTTGGCATGAAGTGGAGCAGGCATAGGCAGATCCCTTTCTGAAGGGAGTTTGAGGGGTGGGTCAGTGGAATTCGCCCGAAAAGGCGCCGCGGCGACGCCGAAACTGTCAAATACAAGTCTAAGGCATCTGACGAGCTATGCAAGAATTGCAATTCAAATAAGCGAAATTTCCCGTGAACAGGGAAAAATGACGCGGCGCACGCGCAATAAAATTGCGCAATAGTGACAAGCTGCGCTAAGAGTGTTGCAGCCGAAGGACGAACTTCTCCCCCCAGCCTTGTTACCAGTTTGGAAGCCGAACCCGCGTGACGAAGAATCTTGACGAAATTGACCTCAAAATCCTGAGCGAAATTCAGGCCGATGGTCGAATCACCAATGTCGAACTGGCCAAACGCGTCGGCATTTCACCGCCGCCCTGCCTGCGGCGGGTTCGTGCGCTGGAGGAGGCCGGTTATATCCAGGGCTATCGCGGATTATTGGACCCGCGAAAGCTCGGCTTTGATGTCACCGTATTTGCCTCGGTGCATTTGTCGAGCCAGGCGGAAGCCGATCTGCGCGGCTTCGAGGAATTCGTCCGCGCCGAATCCTTGGTGCGGGAATGCTGGATGCTCTCGGGCGAGGTCGATTTCATTTTGAAATGCGTGGCGCCGGACATGGCGACGTTTCAGGATTTCGTCACGCATCTGACGGCAGCGCCCCATGTGCGCAACGTCAGGACCTCGCTGGTGTTGCACAATTCGAAATATGAAGCCGCCGTGCCGCTGGAAGCGAAGGCGCGGGGTAAGAATCCGTGACCGTCATTGCGAGCCACCGGGTCGCGCGAAATGCGTGCCCGATGATAAACTCCGCGAAGCAATCCAGAGTCGATTGAGCCTGATCCCTCGGGCTTGACCCGAGGGATCAGGCTCAATCAAAGAATTAAAGCGCGATGACGATTCATCCAAATCTCGTCGCGCTTTAGAGAAGCCTGGATTGCTTCGTCGCGGAGCCTGTCATCGGGCCGGCCGATGGCCCGTTGGCTCCTCGCAATGACGTGTTTCGCGTCAGTCTTTCTTGCCCATCGCCGCATCGACGCTGTACGGCCCGCCGCCTGAGGTCGCGAGATAAAGACAGGCAAAGCACAACAGGATGGCTGCCGTACCGTTGTTGACGACCGGAAAAAAGCCGCGCGGAAAATGTCCGATAAAATAGGCGAAAGCCATTTCGCCCGACAGGATGAAGGCGACCAGGCGGCTCCACAGGCCGATGATCAAAAGTCCGCCTATCACCAGTTCGATGGCGCCGGCTGCGCCGAACAGCGAAAACAATTCGACTTTCTCGAATGGATTTCCCGCCGGAAATTTCAGGAGCTTAGCGACGCCATATTGAAACAGCAAAAGGCCGGTGATGGCACGAAGAAGACTGAGCGCGGCCGGCTGAAATTTCGAAAGCATCTGGTCCATGTCATCTCCCCTGTCTGACACATTTAATGGTCAGGATTGTTGGTTGGAATTGGAATGCCGGTTTGGCATTGCAGGCAAACCCTCTATCCTTGGGCCAAACCCTATCGGCCAACACCCTTCGATCACAAACATTCCGGCGCTAAATATAAAAAGCCGCAGCTATCAGCTGCGGCTTTTTCCGTTAGGAAATCTTTCAACGCGAGGGATGCGAGAAATCAGCGCCATTCGACCTTGGTGATCTCATAGGCTTTGGGGCCGCCGGGCGCCATCACCTCGACGGAGGTG